>JBFHIN010000215.1:0-4124 GCA_041596415.1 Crocinitomicaceae bacterium
AGCCTTTGTGGCAGGATTAGTGCTTAACCGACTCATTCCGCATAGTTCACCTTTGATGAATAGAGTAGAATTTATCGGGAATTCCTTATTCATTCCTTTCTTTCTGATCTTCGTGGGTATGGTGGTTGATTATCGCGTTTTGTTTGAAGGGCCTTGGGCTTTGATCATCGCTGCCGTTTTAACAACGTTCGCCATTACCAGTAAATGGTTAGCAGCGTTGGCCACACAGCTCATCTTTAAAATGACAAAATCCGAAAGACAAGTCATATTCGGTTTAAGTACAGCCCATGCCGCTGCTACATTAGCTGTTATCATGGTTGGTTTTGAGCATGGAATTCTTGATATCAACATTGTTAATGGTACGATTCTCTTGATTTTAATAACGTGTCTAACGGCGTCCTTCGTAACTGAAAACGCGGGTAAAAGGCTATTGAAGGAGCAAGCTGAAAATGAAGATGCTTCTATGTCGAAGACAGGATTGGGTAATCAACATTTGTTATTGGCAATTAACGAATTAAAAGGAAATGAGTTAATACTGGATTTCTGCATGATGATCACAAACAAAAAGGTGATCAATCCCATTTCTGTGGTAAGTGTTTTGCCAAACAATGAAGAAGCTGAATACAAGATCAGGCTGGCAAGAAAGGAATTGGACGAAGTAATCAAACATTTTTCGGCAAACGATTCGCAAGTGAATGTAATGGCGACGATCGACCTTAATTTATCTTCTGGTATAGCAAGAGTCTCCAAAGAATTGGTAACTGATATTGTTGTACTAAACGATAGTAGTAAAATGAATTTGCTGAAGCGCATTGTTGGTGATGACAGAGATCATTTACTTGACGTTTGCGACAAGACCATTTTCTTTTGCTCATTGGATAAACCTGCCATAGCGTACGAAAGAATAGTGGTTATTTGTCCGGTTGATTCAGAATTGGAAGGTGACTTTAAAATGTGGTCAGAGCGGATCATGCGCTTGTCCAAAGAACTGAATAAAAAGGTAGAGGTCTACAGTTCAGAGGCAACATTTGATAAATGGGAGCAAGTTGCAGAAGCAAATAAGATCAAATCGAACACCATCTTTAAGGAAATAGAAAGTATTGACGACTTTTTTGTAGTTCAGGATCGTAAAAATGAAAATGATCTTATCGTGGTTTGTGCTGCCAGAAAAGGGAGCGTTTCATACAGTCTTGTTTTGGATCAATTTTTATCGAAAATGGATAAGGGTTTCGCTCAAAATGATTCTATTTTAATCTTTCCGGCCCAAAATAATTTGGAGAATTTATACTCTACTTACGACGATTTTGATGGGGGTGCGATAACAAAAGGAGTCGAAGCGATTCAAAAGATTGGTAAAGAGGTAGGAAGTATTTTTAAGAAGATTTAGTAGATCGTTCAAAGGAAAAAAGCCCATAAAAAAAGGCGAAAAATGAAATACCCATTTGAGTCTCTAATGTGTCTTCCAGAAAAAAAGTAAGGATTGCTACCAACATGAACATTAAACCCAAGGTATTTCGGGTGCTTATATAATTCTGAAGAGGAACAATGATCAGTAATAAAAATGCGAAAAGTCCAGGTAATCCTAAACTTATCCAGTTAGTGAGATAACTATTGTGCGCCCTTAACCTATTTTCAGCTTTAAGCTTCGAGTGTTGTTCTTCATACATGGCATCAAAGGCTAATTGCACATCACCTGTCCCCACACCAATCAACCAGTTTTTCTGTATGATCTTCCAAGCTGTTTTCCAATATTCAAAACGTTGTAAAAGACTGTGTCCGTTAGGGTCTATTGAATTGGTAAGTTGGTACTTAAGGCCTTCAATTCTTGCAGTAAACCCAATCCTGGTTTCGTTAATATTGGCAATTCCTTTTTCTATGTTTTGAATATCAGTAGCTTTTAATTGTTGAAATGCCACAGAATCTTTTCTAAGGCCCATTGAGGACATATATCTGATCAATGTCAGATGTTGAGGCTGACCTTTAAGATCTAGTGAATCATAAGGATACTGTGAAACTTTGTTCCACTCCTTCTTTATTTCTGATTCGCAAATATTGAAATATTCATATTTGTTGTAATTCGAACTAATTCCATCAATTTGATGAGTGTATGGATTTCCTAATGCTGTTTGGTCGTGTTTTTCAGGTAGGGGCTTTTTTTCAGGACTGAAAATATAGAATACAAAAGTGGCGGCCGTAAGTGTTAAAATGAAAAACGAGATGATTGAAATTGTTTTATTGATTTTGTACAGTTCGATGATCAAGAATAGAAACAGTACTGCTAAAAAAGAGATGAGACCTGAAATAATTTGACTATAGTAAGTATAAAATGCCAACCAAAAGAAAGGAATCAACAATACATATTTTGAGTTGCTTTTTAGTTGGCTTATAAAATACAGTAAGATTCCGGAAGAAAGTCCAACCATGATTCCGTAGCGGATATGTGATCCGAATTGGGATAACTGTCTAATATCAGTGAAATTGTTCTTACCAATAACTTGATTGTAAATGAGTACATTTAAGATGGAGGTAATCAAAACCGACAATATGAACCCGGTAAGTAGCAAATAAATGTCCTTCTTATGTATGTTGCCTCCTGCTACAAAAATCAAAGGGATTAATAAGAGCGATAATTTGGCTTTCACATCATGCAATCCGAAGGCAAGATCACTCGACCATAATAGCCCCAGTAAATGCAAACAATAATAGATTAATATCGGAAGAACGAATTTGTTATTCTTTAAGCGATTATAAAAAGTCTTGAAATCAGCCTGCAGTAACAAATTGGCGATCAGGATCATTAAAGACAACGATAAAATCACTTTGCTCAATGGGAGTCCTACGGCAAAGCAAAAAAGTCCGAAAACATGCACTCGTGAGTGAACAGGTATACCGAAAAATCGGTCGAGCATAAGTAGTATTTAAAACTGTTCGTTAGAAACGATTATTTTTTAAGAATCGTATTGTAGTTCACCTTATTTTTCAATAATTCGAGCGCTTTGTGCAGATCGTCATCAGATTGGAATGAATGTAAGGCGCGTCCCTTTTGGTAATAGTAACGGGAAACTATCTCATTTTCAAGCATTGTTTTTATTTCTTCTTTGAATTTATCAATATCTCTATCTTTTGAAGGGACCACCTTAGCCAACAATGCCTCATATTCTTCTTTTGAATATTCAGAATACCCTTCTTTTTCAGCTGTTTCCTTGAATTTTTTCAGCATTTGTTCAGAAGATGTTGAATAGGAAAATTCCTGTTTCAAAACATAATCTTTGAATTCCTTGTAATCAACATCGGAAAGTTTGAACTTCTCTGGACCATCAATGGTAGTATTTTTCTCACTATACATTGTGGCAAAATTGAAAATTATATTGTTAGCATATAAGGTTGCTGTCAAACGACTGAATTCGCGGTTGTCGATCTTAATATCCGGTTCTATCCCTCTGCCGTCGATCACATCTCTTCCGTTTTTAGTTTTGAATATTTTTATCAACGAGTCAGGTATTTCCTTCGGATTTTGACCTTCCATCTTGTCATAATATTCAAGACGTTGCACGCAGCGCCCTGAAGGTGTGTAATATTTTGCGATCGTTAATTTGACTTTTGATCCATATTTTAAGTCGTAAGTGCGCTGTACCAATCCTTTTCCGTAGGAAGTTTCGCCAATCACAACACCACGATCCAAGTCTTGTATGCTTCCGGCAACAATTTCACTGGCAGAAGCAGATCCTTCATCGATTAGAATAACAAGAGGAATCTCAAGATCTAATGGAGCATCCATCGTTTTATATACGCGGTTTTCTTCTAACACCCTTCCTTTAGTAGTTACGACTATTTGATCTTTTTTTACGAATAAATTCACAATTCTAACGGCCTCAATTAATAAACCTCCGCCATTTCCGCGCAAGTCTAAGACCAACTCCTTCATACCTTGTTGTTTTAATTCTAAGAAGGCGGCACGAACATCTTGTGATGCCGTTTGCGTGAAACTGTTTAGTTTAATGTATCCGGTGGTCTCATTCACCATTCCTGAATAGGGCACGTCCGGTAATTTTATTTCGTCGCGTGTTACCTTGATCTTTTTGCGCTCTTTCCCACGTTCAACTTCTATTTCAATGGTTGTCCCT
>JBFHIN010000216.1:0-4102 GCA_041596415.1 Crocinitomicaceae bacterium
AGGCGTAAATAATAGCGTCGACATATGATCACACGCAATTCTGTTCACTTCCTCGGGCATCGCCTTGTTGAAACTTCTTAATCCTGCTTCTACGTGAACGACAGGAATATGGATTTTTATGGCCGCCAATGCTCCTGCGATCGTAGAATTCGTATCCCCATAAACCAACACAGCATCGGGCTTTTCGTTGACAAATATCTCTTCTAGTCCTTCCAGCATTTTGGCCGTTTGAGCCCCATGACTTCCACTTCCAACGCTCAAATTGTAATTAGGGCGTGGAATTTCCATTTCTTCGAAAAATACCTGCGACATGTTCTCATCGTAATGCTGTCCGGTATGTACGATCACCTCTTCAAGTTCGTTCGAGAATTTTGTGTTGATGGCCCTGTTAATGGCCGAGGATTTTATAATTTGAGGTCTTGCTCCTACTATTGTGATTATCTTTTTTTTCACCTGATCATTATTAGAAAATCATACCTTCATCGGCGAAGCTAAAGTAGCCATAATCTGTGAAAATGAGGTGATCGAGAATGGGTAAATCAATCATTTTACCAAATTCTACCATCTTTTTGGTCAGCTGCGTATCGGCAGTACTTGGTTTTAATTGTCCGCTGGGATGATTATGAGCCAGAATAATGGCATGGCTCTGCATTTCCAACGCTTTTTTGAAAATGATCTTTCCATCGGCTACCGTTCCCGACATTCCACCGCTGGAAATCAGGGTGGTTGCCATGATCTCGTTCGATCGATTTAAGAGTAAAATATAGAATTCTTCGTGCATTAGATCCGACATACGACTTTTCAAGTGCTCATAAACTTGAACAGAAGAAGTGACCTTAGTGCGTTTGGTGGGCTCAGCCTCTTTTCTTCGTCTTCCAAGTTCAATGGCCGCCTGCAACGTGATCGCCTTTGCCTCGCCCACTCCTTTGAATTTTTTCAGATCTGCAATCGAAAATTTCCCAAATCGATAGAGATCGTTTTCTGCAGAAGCAAGTATTTGTTGCGCCAATTCAACAGCCGTTAGCTCTTTGGTGCCACTTCCCAACAGAATTGCCAGCAATTCAGCATCGGAAAGAACGCTTTTTCCCTTCAACAACATTTTTTCCCTTGGGCGATCATCCTCAGCCCAGCATTTGATGGTAGATTTCAGTTTCATAAGTAGGTTTTTCTATTTTAAGTTAAGAAAAATTGGCTGCTAAAATCAATCCGAAAAAAAAATTCATTCCACAAATGCTTAGCTTTGGACTTTTATTCGTTAAATGGATTCACTTACCCAGATCATTCTTGGCGCCTCAGTAGCAGAAGCCGCTGTCGGTAAACAAATGGGGCTTAGAGCAGCACTTTGGGGAGCCATTGCAGCAACCATTCCTGATCTGGATGTATTTATCGGTAGAATGTATCACCCGATCGATGCTGCACTGATCCATCGTGGATTCTCCCACTCCTTACTTTTTGCACTCATTGCCGCGCCCATCTTAGCCTGGATCGTAAACAAATTATATAGGGGGCGCTATGCGGTGCAGCTGTGGCGCAAACTTTTTTTTCTAGCGATTGTCACCCACCCAATGCTGGACATTTTTACCAATTATGGCACTGAATTCCTTTGGCCTTTTTCATTGCGCATCACCTTCAATTCGATTTTCATCATTGATCCGCTCTATACTATTCCGTTCTTGATTATGCTTTTGATCGCGCTGTTTCACAAAAAGGAAAACCCGAACCGACAAAAGTGGAACAAAGCCGGACTCATCTACTCGAGCACGTATTTGCTCTATTGTGTGGTGGCAAAACTATTTATTCTTTACAAGAGCGATGATTACTTTTCAGAAGCGGGTCTCAACACAAAAAACACGATGGTGACGCCGATGCCGCTTACCAGTTTTTACTGGCTGATGCTGACCGAAGATGAGAAGAATTTCTACGTGGCGTATAAATCCTATTTCTATAAGTTCGACGCAAGCGATATCGACACCATTCCCAAACATCAGCAAGAATTAGATCGATTGAAATGGCAAGGAAAAAATTACGCTAAAAAACTCCGCTTCATTTCCTCCGGATATTTTACCACTTATCGCTCCGCAGATACACTAATGTACTATGATCTGCGTTTTGGTACTGCAGATAAAATGACAAATGGAAAGGTGAAAACCCCGATAATGGGCTACGGCATGGTTATTGACAACAACACTGTGCAAAAAACAATGCCCCTGCGTGGGAGAAACATGACGGATGCCATTAATTTTGACGCTTATATATCTAACATATTTAAGAATGAATAAAGTTCTCTTTTTACTGGGTATTTCCCTGATCATCTTTCAAGGTTGTGCACAAGACGAAAAATCTTCGGAAAAACAAGCCATCAACACGCGAAAGTTACCCGAAATAAAGCAATCCTTTCAGCTCAGCGATTTTTTAAGCGACAATGAGCAATTGGATAAAGAAATAGAACGAGTTTTTGCTTCGCTGGACGATACAGCTATTGTGGCGCAGTTGATCATGCCCGCAGTTGGACGTTTGGGACAAACAGAAGCAACCATAAAAAAACACATCCAGCAACGCGTTATTGGAGGGGTGTTGATGCTGAACGGATCGAAAGAGGAATTTACCAATTGGATCAAGTTGTTTGAATCCATGAACGATTCAATCGGAAATTTACCGTTCCTGTACAGTGCGGACGCCGAGCCAAGTTTGGTGAATCGCAAGATCATCGGTTCAACGCCGGTAAAAAAGGCCAATGAGATCAGCACGGTCGACGAAGTGAGAGCAGTTGCAAAAACAATTTCCAACGAATTGAATGCGATCGGTATCAATTACAATTTTGCCCCTGTGGTAGATATGTCGCCCAACAAAACGGTTGGTTTCAGAAGTTTTGGTGCTATACCGGAGAACATTATTCCTTGGTCGGACGCCTTCATTCAGGAAACACAGAACAACAACATCATTGCCACGGCAAAACATTTTCCGGGTCACGGATTGGTATCCGGAGATACGCATAAATCGTTGCAAATGATCGATGGAGAATTAAAGGAGATTGGAAATTATCCTAAACTGATCGAGAACGGTGTACTTTCAATTATGGTGGCGCACATCGGTGTAAAAAACAATCCAAAATACGATACCAAAGGCATGCCTGCGACCACTTCGGAAGTGATCGTGAGTCAATTGCTCAGAAAAGAATATGGATTCAAAGGATTGATCGTTACCGACGCTATGAATATGGGAGGCGTAGCCAGCATTCCTCAAGCAGAAGTAAAAGCTATTGCTGCCGGATGTGACATTGTATTGATGCCCTTAGATGCTAAAAAAGCACATTCGGATCTGTTAAAGCGCTACCACAGCGACCCTGAATTCAAGAAAAAGGTGGATGCTGCTGCCAAGCGTGTTATCCGCATGAAGATCGCATTGGGCTTGATGAGCTAAAAACATTCTTAAACACAAATCTAAGTTAGATGGAATCGATTTAAACGAGTAAAAAATGGAATAAATACCGCGCGATTTCTTTCGCGTGGTTATTTAAAACAACTTCTCCGAATCAATTTAAAAGAATAACAGGCACAAAGGAAAATGTCTCTAATGACTGCACCCCTACTTCACCGTAATGCGCTGTGCTACTTCCTTGGCTCTTTCTACCAGGGCATCTACCGATTCCTCACCATATGCCAAGGCAACGGCCATTCTGCGATAAGGACGTGTGGATGGTTTGCCGAAAAGTTTGAAATCACTATGTGCGATCAACGCAGCCCCCGACAATCCTTCGAAAATAGGCGTATCATCGTTCTTATCATGGGCAAGGATTACTGCACTGGCACCGTTTCTTTCCAGCGTGATCTGTGGAATTGGAATTCCCAAAATGGCTCTTGCATGCAACTCAAACTCATTAAAATTTTGTGTTCCCGCGAGCGTTACCATTCCTGTGTCATGCGGTCGTGGAGAAAGTTCTGAGAAATAGGGTCCGTCGGCGGTGATGAAAAATTCAACGCCCCAGATTCCTGCTCCTCCCAAGGCTTGTGTCACCGCCGCTGCCATCTCCTGCGTCTTTTTCAGATCTTCGGCCTTCATCGGCACCGGCTGCCAGCTTTCCTGATAGTCGCCTCTCTCCTGA
>JBFHIN010000217.1:0-4101 GCA_041596415.1 Crocinitomicaceae bacterium
CCACTGTTGGCGTCGTTGAAAGGCCAAGATTTACAACATCAATTCCAAGTCCGATCAACGTTGATATAACCAAATCGGATATCATTTTACCGGAAATTCTTGCATCACGACCAATAACAACTTTTAATTGTACACCGGCATGTTGTTTTTTTAACCATGAACCATAGGCTGCTGCAAACTTCACGGCGTCAACAGGCGTAAGGCCTTGGTCAACCTTACCTCCAATTGTTCCTCGTATACCTGAAATAGATTTAATCAATGTCATAATCAACGATTTACGTTCATTTTCTTTTTTAAAGCGATCATTTTCATCAGTGCGACAGCGCACTCAGTGCCTTTATTACCATGCTTTCCACCTGATCGATCGATCGATTGTTGCATGTTGTTGTCGGTAAGCAAACAAAAGGAAACAGGTTTGTTGTACTTCAGGTTAACATCCTTAATACCTTGGGTAGCACCATCGCATACAAAATCGAAGTGTTTTGTTTCGCCTTTGATGACTACGCCAATAGCAATAACCCCATCTACTTCACTATGTTCGAAGAAGTATTGAGCACCCAGTGGTAATTCAAATGCACCTGGAACAAATTCAACGTGAATATTTTCTTCCAATACACCATTTTCACCGAACACTTCCAAGGCACCTTTTAAGAGATTAAAAGTGATCGAATCGTTCCACTCCGAAACAACAATGCCGATCTTGAAATCGGCACCGTTTGGACATTCGTCCTTATTGTATTCTGACAGATTGCGTAATGCAGTAGCCATTTATTTTGCTTTTTTGTTTGAAGCTCTAGCCAAATATTTTTCTATCGTTTTTTGGCTTGCGTAGCTTGGGTAATCATCCTTGATCTTCGTGTAGCATTCAACAGCTTTTTCAAAGTCTTTCGCTTTCTCAGCACATAGACCGGCTTTGAATAAATACATTGGAGTAGTCATTTCATTTTCATTTACCGCAGCAGCTTCTAAGTAAAGTGTACCTGCCTTAGCAAAGTCTTTCATTTCTGAATAACAATCACCTTGAAGGCCAACAGAAAAAGCAGAAATATAAGTATCATCAACGTCTACACCTTCCAATTCACTTAGTGCTTTTTTGAATTCTCCCTTGGCCATGTACTGACGAGCAAGAACAAATTGAGCGATTTCTCCACCAATTTTACCATCAAATTTCTTTACAGCCGGCTCTAACTCTTCGATAGCCATATCTGTTGAGTCTTTAACTGCGTAGTTCAAACCTACCCAATAAGCATCCTTTGATTTTTCGTTACTTGGTTTCCAAATAAACTGTAAATAAGCAAAATAACCGATTACAAGTACTAAAACCCCGCTTACAGCGTAAGTCGCGATACGCAGGTTTCTACTAGATTCGAATTTTCCTTTTAATTCTTGAAATGAAAGATTTTCTAACATGCTATGCATTTTTAAGCCGCACAAAAATAGTTTTTTTTTTTATTAATAAAAGGGAAGTTTTCAACAAGTAAACTGCAATAAGTCTGTGGAGGGAAGCAATAAATCTTTTTTAATCTCAATAAAAAATGCCGTAAATTTGCTCCAATGCATCTGAAATCCATTCAACTTATCAATTTCAAGAACTATCAAGAGGCTGAATTAGGCCTTTCCTCGAACATCAATTGCTTTGTAGGGAAAAATGGTGCCGGTAAAACGAATATTCTTGATGCTGTACACTATTTGAGTCTTTGTAAGTCTTACATGAACCCAATGGATCGGCAGAATATTAATTTTGATGCGCAATTTTTCTCTATTCAAGGTGTTTGGGAAAAGGAAGGTCAAGAGGTGGCTATTCATTGTGCAGTGAAGAACGGTTCAAAGAAGGTTTTTAAGCGAAATAAAAAAGAATACGAAAAATTAGCTGAGCACATTGGTCAGTTTCCTGCAGTGATGATTTCGCCATACGACAGAGATCTGATCTCTGAAGGGAGTGAGTTGCGCAGAAAATGGATGGATGGAATCATTTCGCAGTTCGATCGTAAATATTTGGAAGAGATTCAGCGATACGGCAAAGTTTTGGAGCAGCGCAATGCTTTATTAAAGAATATGTACGAGCATGGGCTTTTCGACAGAGAGTCGATCGAGATCTGGAACGCGCAGTTGATCATCAGTGGTGAACAAATCCACAAAAAGCGTCAGGAATTTTTAAAAGAATTTATTCCCGTTTTTCAGCAATTATATAATTTCATTGGTACAGAGAACGAAGAGGTGCATCTTGAATACAGATCTCAGCTGAATGATGATACATTTGAAAATCTCTTACAGAAATTCGAACGTAAGGATGCACTTTCACAATATTCGAACGCAGGTGTACACAAGGATGATCTACTTTTCACCATCAAAGGACATCCGATAAAGAAATTTGGCTCACAGGGTCAGCAGAAATCTTTTATTATCGCGTTAAGATTGGCACAATACGAATGGTTGGGGCGACATTTAGGGGTACGTCCGGTGTTGCTGTTGGACGATATTTTTGACAAGCTCGATCAACGACGTGTTCAAAAACTCATGGAATTGGTGGCGGACGACTATTTCGGACAAGTTTTAGTAACGGATACGGACGAAGAAAGAGTTAGGTCCATATTTACTAACTTTGGTTTCGATAGCAAATTATTTTTGGTCGAAAAAGGGCAAATAGAGGAATTAGCAGCTATTTGTTAACACAAGAAAAACGAATCGAATGAAAGAAGCACCATTGAAGGATCTTATAGATAAGTTATTCAAAGCCTATGGCTGGGATCAAAAAATGAAGGAGATGGATATTCGATCGGCGTGGCCAGAATTAATGGGCGTTGCAGTTGCCAACAGAACGAAAAATATTCAATTCCGAAATTCAATCATGTATCTTACCATGGATTCCTCGGTGATGCGAGAAGAATTGCTACATGGCAAGCATATCATTATCGATCGTGTGAACGAAAAAGCTGGTTGTGAACTTATTAAGGATATTTTCTTCGCCTGAAATTTTACAATTTTTAACTTGTTGCTCCGTAAAAAGTAGGTAAATTCGCGACCTATGAAAACGCTATTACTTTTTCTTTTCTTAATCACCGGTTCTGCGTTCGCACAATTGTCAACGGTGAAAGGCAAAACAACATATGATTTCTGGTTGTCCTTACCGGCTGACAGTATCCTAAAAAACAATCCACCTGTATTGATTTTCCTCCATGGAAGGTCTTTATCCGGATCAGACTTGAATTTGGTTAAGAAGTATGGTGTGATCCATGAAATAGAAAAAGGGAGGGTTATTCCGGCTATTGTAATTGCACCACAAGTTTCAGCGGGTAAACCGTGGGAGCCAAGTAAGATCATGGAGGTGTTGAATTACGTTCAAACTAGTTATAAAACAGACACGAACCGTGTATATGTTACCGGAATGAGTTTAGGTGGCTACGGTACACTCGATTTTGCTGGAGAATATCCGGACGTTGTGACAGCGGCAGTGGCTTTATGCGGTGGCGGTAAAATTAAATACGGCTGCGATCTTGCGCAAGTTCCATTGTGGATTCAACATGGAAACAAAGATACGGCGGTTCCAATTTCCGAATCGGAAAAAATAGTCAGAGCGATAAAAGCATGTAATGGTGGTGAGAATTTAACCTACACTGTGCATAAAGGTGCCAATCATGGTGCACTGGAACGAGTATTCAGAACAGATGAACTCTATAATTGGATGTTTCAATACACGAATGCCGTTGAAACACTAACGAAGGATAAATAAATCCTCATTTGAGAAAAAAATGAGATATAAAGGCACTTTTAGGTGCTTTATTATCATCTTTACAGAAAAGAATTATGCATTTTATTGATCAGCAATTAGACGATTACGTGGTTGAATACACCAGTGACGAATCGCCGGTTTTGTACGAGTTGAACAGACAGACGCATTTAAATGTGATGCAGCCTCGCATGTTGAGCGGACATTTTCAAGGTAGAGTTTTAAGTATGTTCAGCAAAATGATACAGCCGCATAGAATTCTTGAAATTGGCACTTATACAGGGTATTCTGCAATTTGTATGGCTGAAGGTCTCCAAGAAAACGGTAAGTTAATCACTATTGATGTGAATCCGGAGTTGGAAGAAATGGTCAAC
>JBFHIN010000218.1:0-4101 GCA_041596415.1 Crocinitomicaceae bacterium
AATCTCTTGATCGGAAAAATCTGAAATAAAAAAGGTGTTTTCTTTGACGATACCATGATCCACTGCAACACCCAACTCGGCTAGATGCTGTAATCCATATCCATTGGTGAAAATTTTTACTTTAGAATATTGTTGAGCCATCAGATGACCAAACAACATGAAACTTAAAAAAAGGAGAGTTTGTTTCATCTTAACATTTATAGTTTTCTAGTTTAGACCCCCAAAATAAATAGATTTTTTGATATTTCCCATTATTAAGACTGAGCATTGAGTGAGCATGTCATTTATCTAGTGAAATGTCAATTCCATGTATTGTAATTACCATTTATACGAAATCAACCTTTTTCAATCAAATGTTTCTGTTATCTTTCGGTAAAAATTAAACACTATGTCTGATAACAAATATTCTTTTGGAAAGATCTTTTGGCCAAGTTTTCTAGCAGTTTTCATAATGTCTGTGATTGGAATACTGATTTTCGTGTTGATCATCGGCGGGATAATCGGCAGTTTTGGAGATTTTGCTCCAAAGCCGTTGGCAGTAAAAAACAATACCATTCTTCACATGAAGCTGGATGGCGTAATCGCAGAGAAGGCTGAAGCCAAATTTGATCCATCTTCTTTTGAAATGGAATCAAAAATAGGATTAAGTGACATTCTTTTTGGTATTGAACATGCCAAGGAAGATAAAAAGATCAAAGGAATATTTTTGGAAATCAACAACCTCATGTGTGGCTATGCCTCTGCAAGAGAAATTCGCAAGGCTTTGAAAGATTTTCAAAAGAGTGGAAAATTCGTAGTCGCGTACAACGGAGGTGAGGTAATCACTCAAAAGGAATATTACATTTCATCGGTGGCTAAAGAAAATTATGGCTTTCCTACCTCAGCCATGGAATTTATTGGACTTGGCGCTGAACTGGCTTTTTTTCAAGGTACATTAGACAAATTAGATGTTGAGGTGCAGGTGATCAGAGGATCAAACAATGATTTCAAAAGTGCTGTGGAGCCATTTTTCAGAAAAAATATCAGTGATTCAAGTCGTGTTCAAATTGAACGTTACCTAAGTTCCATGTGGCAAGATATCAGAAACGACATTTCTGCGGAAAGAAAAGTTCCCGTAGAAGAATTGGATCGCATTGCAGATTCTGCGCTGATCAGAAGAGCCGAAGACGCCATTGCATTTAAATTATTGGATGGCGTAAAATACCGCGATGAAGTCATGGATATTCTGCGCAAAAAGATCGGCAGTGATAAAGATGACGAATTGGCGCTACAACCTTTTGAGAAATACGCTAAAAAGAAGTTTTATCAGCAGCAGGCTATCATGAAGAACAATAATCCTAACATCGCCGTTATCTTGGCAGAGGGAGGGGTTTCTGTGAGTGGAGATGGCTTAACATCCGAAGAAATTTGTAAACTTTTTCAAGATGTACGAAAGAACGAAACTATAAAAACGGTCGTTTTCCGAGTGAATAGTCCCGGAGGAAGTGCCTTGGCCAGTGACGAGATCTGGAGGGAAGTGCAACTGACCAATAAAGTTAAAAAAGTAATTGTATCGATGGGTGATGTTGCTGCTTCAGGTGGCTACTATATTGCATCGCCGGCACACAAGATCTTTGCTGAGCCTTTAACGATCACAGGATCAATAGGCGTATTTGGTATGATACCATACACAGGGAAAATGCTGGAAAACAAACTGGGTATAACCTTCGACAGAGCAGCAACCAACAAACATGCTGTGCTTACAACCAACAGAAAACTTACCGAGAACGAACTTTCCATTATTCAAAAGGAAGTAGACGATATTTACAGCCAATTTTTAGATCGTGTATCTGAAGGTCGCAAAATGACTAAGGAACAAGTTAACGTAATTGCTCGAGGTCGTGTGTGGACAGGAACAGATGCCTTGAAGATTGGGTTGGTTGACGAATTAGGTGGTATCAACGAGGCGATTGCATTCGCTGCGAAAACTGCAGGAATTAAAGACAAGAAAATACTGTATTATCCACTGAAAAAAGAAGACAAATGGGTGGAGTTGATTGAACAACTGGAAGATGAGAAAGACAGCGAAATAAGCGCGAAATCACAAGCCTTACCAGAGGAACTGTTAATGCATTATCGACAACTGAAGAAAATTGAATCAATGACAGGCATACAGATGCGAATGCCGTTTGAATTGGTTATATACTAAGTAAAAAGGTCCTCAAGAAGGACCTTTTTTTATGAATTATGTTTCTTGTAACGGTCTTTGCCGTGTACCCATTTGTAACGACTTTTGTTAAAACTACTTCTTCGACGTTTCGAATCCCATCGATAAACGATTCCTGCGGTATGCTGCAGATAATCGGCATCTGTTTCGTAAATATCCGAAACGATAGCAAATTTGGCCATACTCTGAACTTGCAGACCCCAACGTGCAGAAAACCAGAAATTAGCACCAACACCGGCGTTAATAGTTAGATTTAAAGGTTCGTCGCGAACGGTGCGATAAGTTAATCCTGCACCGAATGCCAAGTATGGGTTAAACCAATGTTTCTTTCTGATGAACGAATGAAAAGCATATTTATAGTGAAAATCTCCTGAAAAGAACATTCCACTTACGCCCGTTGTGTCATTGATTACTTTAGAAGATGAATAATTCGTGTATGATAACTTCCACTCCTGACTCCATCCTCTTCTTATGTAGCGATCCAATGAAATTTGAGTCGGGAAATACAAATAATTCCATGAGTTTTCGTAATCGAACAAATTCCCAAAATCATTTCCGTCGTCATCAATCGCAACCCCATGCACTCCGATCATCCAGGCGTAAGGATTTCTCTTATTATACTGTGCCGCAGGCTGTGCAAAGAGCACGCAAGAAAAAAGACATGTTAGTATTAAAATAAAAGTTTTAATCATCTTCGATTAAGTTTTGCGACTCTCAATTTTCGTCAAAGTGCGCGTAAAATTACAAAACTTATATGTTTAATAAAAAGAAACCCCCACGTTGAACGTGAGGGTTTTACGTAATTCGATTGTGATTACTTCGAAGCCATCTCAACGAAATCGTCGTATGAAACTTCTTTTTCGTTCAACTTAACTGTACTCTTAAAATAATCTGTCAATTTTTGTTCTGCAAGCATGTCATAAACACGGTTAGCCTCTTCTTTATTTTGAAGCACTTGCATAGCAGACATTGTCAATTCTTTATCTTCCGGAGCAGGAATACCATATTGAGCGTAATTGCTCGCCAAAAGATTCTTTGTAAAGTCGATCACTTCGTTTTGATCGAACTTGATCTCGTTTGTTTTAAAGATATTCCCTTGGATCAACTGCCACTTCAAGCTCTTTGCGTATCCATCGTACTCAGCGTCAATTTGTTCGTCTGAGATTGGCTTCTCATTCGATATTTTGATCCAACGCTTCAAGAAATTATTTGGAAGCTCAACTTTTGTCTTTTCAACAAGATCGTTATAGATATCTCTTGTTAACAAACGGTCAGAATCGTTAGAGAACATTCCTTCCAAATCCTTTGAAATTCTTTCTCTCAATTCTTCTTCGCTTGTCACGGTTCCTTCACCGAACAATTTATCAAACAATTCTTGGTTCAACTCAGCTAATTCCATTCTCTTGATCTCGTTGATCGTCATTTGGAATTGCTTAGAAATATTCTCCAATTGGTCTTCAGAGATCCCAAGCATAGAAGCAGTATCTTTTCCTCCTCTTGAAACTTTCGCAGGATCTACAATCACTTTGTCACCTTTCTTAGTACCCATTAATTTCTTAGCTACTGCCTTGTCCTCAACAAATTCCATCGAAATAGTGGAAGAATGCATAATTCCTCCTTCTTTGATCGCTTCATCTTCATTCAACTCAACAAATTGAGCAAGGATCATATCTCCCTCACCTACTTCATCTACAGAAACCAATTTACCGTATCTGCGACGTAGATCATCAACTTGCTTATTTACCAGCTCTCCATCTACTTTTACTTTTACGTAATCGTATTTACTTTTAGCTGTTAAAGGAATGTCAAATTTTGGCGCTAAACCGATCTCATATTCAAATGCGAATGCATCAGGATTGTCAAAATCACCAACTACGTCACTTCCTTCTTTTGGG
>JBFHIN010000219.1:0-4099 GCA_041596415.1 Crocinitomicaceae bacterium
GCCTTTAATTACGATACACATGTTCCATTATTGTGGTACGGAAAAAATATTCGTAAACAGTCGGTTTACCGATCTATTGAGATTACGGACATTTCGGCTACGCTTACCCATTTTTTAAATTTACAGCGAACCGGAGCCATGACGGGAGAACCTATTGTCGAATTATTGGAAAAGGATGATTGAGAAACAATATTTTTGTTTTCATTCCTTTAATTATAACCATTGTGGAAATTAAATTTTATTTTAGTGTGGTTGAAATAATAAACATTAACGATGAAAAAACTACTCTACTTTGGGATTCTAGTTGCTGGATTTTCCCTCACTGCTTGTAAAAAATGCCAAACGTGCACAACGACTGTTACTCAAGATTATGGAGGAGGAACTCCACAGTCTTCGACAAGTTCAGAAGAATATTGTGGGAAAAAATACGATGATGCTCCTTCAGAAAGTAATACCACGCAATCGGCTAATGGTGTAACACAAACGGTTGTCGTAAAATGCGTGGATAATTGATAATCTGCAGATAGATTTTAACATTAAGGAGGTATTCACCTCCTTTTTTATTAAAGGGATGTTTGTTATTCTTTACTTTCTGATCGCATAGATCATTTCATCTTCGCGCTGTTCATTTTTTATCAGGACTCCCTTTAGGGTAGCTTCTAGTGTAAATCCTGCTTTTTCTAAAACGCGTTGAGAAGCCTTGTTCGAACCAAAGGGACGAGCATAAATACGGTCGATATCTAAATTGGAGAAGCCAAAATCCACAATTTCTTTGATCTTTTCTGCAATGATTCCTTTTCCCCAGAATGCTTCCGATAACCAATAGCCTAACTCGGCATTTTTGCGATAGATATCTTGTTGCGGATGAAGTCCGATACCACCAATAACTTCATTTTCAAAGGCAATCGCAAAAACAGTTACTGGCTCAGCTTGATGGGTTTTCTGAATGAAATCCTTGGCATGCTTTAAAGTGTAGGGATTTGGAAATGCGTCGGTAAGTCTGCCTGCAACATTGATATTGTTAGCGTGCTTACTTAACGATTCGGCATCCTCGATCTTAAAAGCTCTCAATTCCGTACTAATCATGGTTTTAGTTTTGAATAAACGGCCATATCGTAAAATTTACCATTGAAAAACACGCGATCTTTAAAATGTGCTTCTTTTTCAAATCCTAAACATTCGAGTATGTATATTGCTCCGCGATTCCCTGGACTCACCTTGGCTTCAATACTGTGAAGATGCATAATCTCGAAGCCAAAATTGGTGATGGCTTGAACAGCTTCTAAGGCAATATTTTTCCCCCAATAATCAATAGATAATTCACCCCCTATTTCGGCGCGAAGATTTGGGTAATCAATAGAGTTGAAACCGCAAGTCCCTATCATCTTTCCGTTTTTCTTCAATACACCTTTCCATGCTATACCTTCCTGCGAGTTATATTTTTCTATGGTTTTTTCTATCAGAGCGACAGCTTCCTTTTCAGAACGCATATTATCACGGGCGATAAACTGATTCACTTTCCCATTTGATCTCATATCGTAAATAAGTGATGCGTCGTTCAATTCTATGGGTCTGAGTTGAATCCTTTGCGTGTCGATTAAGGGGAAATTGTTAAATATATCGCGGTTTACTTTCATATTTCTAATATACGGAATATAATTACTTTACTTGAAGGCAAGGTGTTGAAAATCAAACATGAACTTGATGTTAATAACTTAGTTGAAAAAGTATTTATCAACGACGCAAAAATCTGTTTAAGAGCGGCTAACTTTGGTAATTAACAACACAACAAACTTATTTTTCATGCTTGGCACGATACTAAAACGTAAATTATCTGACAATCAAGTAGCTAATATCTTCATTAACGCCATATTCGATACAGTAGACAATGGTTTTGGAGAAGTAGCGCAATTGATTAACGAAGATCCAGCTTTCGTAAAGTCGCCGGGTATTGAGAAGGGTCATAACGCCGAATTTGCATTGATCGTAATAGTTGGTAATCTTTCCTTTCTAGAAAGCACTTTTGATCCGGATCAGGCAGTACGTGTTGAGAAGATAATTTTCGAGAAATTGTCCAAAATGTATGAAATGACTGAATATGATTTCACTCAGTTGATAAGAAATTATCAGTCGTTCATAGCGCGTGTAAATCATCCTTCAAAAAACATGATTTATGGTATGTCTAAGGCTATATTTCACAAATATAAGCTGAACGAATTCCAAGATGAATACTTTAGAAGAATGCAAGCGCCTAACCCCTTGTTTCTAAAAAGAATGGATGAGGTTATGATCAATTTTATTTGGAATTGGGATGCTTTCTTTAAGAAATACAAAATGAATGCTTAGACTTTAACTTTACTAAAGTCTACATAAACAACTTTCTTAGTCTCGAAGAAAGGTTCTTCAAAATAATCACTTAACGGGAAATAATGGTAGGGATATGGCACGTCTTTCATTTCCTGAGAAAGATCTCCGCCTTTGAGGTATAATATACCGTTAGCCAAGTTGTGTTTGCTTTCTGCTTTAAATTTACCTCTCATCCATGAGACGAACTTTGGCATTTCGGTAACCGCACGACTGACGATAAAATCGAAATTATCCTGAATATGTTCAGCTCTCTCATGAATGCCTGTCACATTATTTAGTCCAAGCGATTTTGCTACCTCATTCACTACTTTTATTTTTTTTCCGATTGAATCGACTAATGTAAACTCGACTTCTGGAAAAGCAATAGCTAAGGGTATTCCCGGGAATCCACCTCCGGTACCTACATCAAGAATGTTGCTTCCGGGAAGGAAGTCCTGAACCTTTGCTAATCCCAACGAATGTAGAACGTGCCTCTCATAGAAATTTTCTGTGTCTTTACGTGAAATAACATTGATTTGCTGATTCCAGAAAAGGTAAAGGTCATATAATTGGCTATACTGATCTAATTGTTCATCTGTAAAGTACGGGAAGTATTTTTTAATCAATTCCATAGCATAAAACAATTAGTCGTTAAAAGGTGTTAGATAGTGTCTTTGGTCTTGTCGATCATGTTAGCAAGAAAGTCGCGGGCTCTGAAAAGTTGTGCTTTGACCGTACCTAGTGGGAGGTTGAGTTCTTCGGAAATTTCCTCATAACTTAGTTCTTCAAAATATCTCTTTTCAACCAATTCTCTGTAACGGGGTTTGAGTTTGCTCACAAGCATGCGCATGTGAACTACCTTTTGCCCGTGTATGATCGTTTCCTCAGGGTCCATGGTAGAAGATTTGGCATCAATGAAGATCACTTCGCCGTCATCATTCATCATTCCTGTGTCCATAGAGGTTAATTTCAAACGTTTTTTGCGGATAAAATCAATACAGTTGTTCGAGGCGATCTTAAATAACCAAGTGCTGAAAGCAAAGCTAGGTGAATATTGTTCGAGCCTACTAAACGCTTTTCCAAAAGCTTCAATGGTAAGATCGTCTGCATCGTCCGGATTTTTGACCATCTTTAGCATCATGTAATAAATGGACTCTCGATAGCGATCCATCAATTCTGCGTAAGCAGCCTGATTACCTTGCTTGGCTGATTCGACTAATGTCAAATCATACTTTCCCTTATCAGATAAATGTTCTCCTTCTACCATTTATTTGTTGCCTTTTTTTCCGTTGAATAGTAGATGACAGGCATTAGGATGGTGTACAATAAGTCCCAGAATGGAAGATAACCCACGAAAGAATTGGCCTCCATTTTTTTAAAGCACCTTGCCTGAATCCACCATTTTATTCCGGTTAACAGCGTAAATGCTGCAAGCGAAATCCAACGGAATTCTTTGTCTAACAACAAAATAACAAAGGAAATCAATAACAAATACGTGAGGAGTGGATAGATTCCTAACAACGCTTTTTTAATAACTGAATAATAATCAGATGTGGCATAATGACGTGATTTTTGTCTGATCCATCCCGACCAAGTGCTATGCGGCTCAGAATAACAATAAGAAAACTTGTCTAAATTGACGGTGTAATTCTTCTTTTTTGCGGCTTGCTGAATGAAGAGGTCATCGTCGCCGGATGGCAGAAAGTAATGACTTTTGAAGCCTTGTACTGATTCGAAGGTCCTTTTTGTGTAA
>JBFHIN010000220.1:0-4071 GCA_041596415.1 Crocinitomicaceae bacterium
CAGCATTTTTAATAACAATATTTCCCGAAAATAGTTATAATTTTGCATCCCGAATGTTAACAGGAAAATTCATAGTAAATTATTTAGTACTAGGCCTTTGCTTAATTACACTTAATTCGTTTGGTCAAGCGCCGAAAACGATAAGAAATAATGTGAATGATTCTTTAGCTGTTGCGCCAAAGGATACACTGGTAAAGAAGAATAGCAAGCAAGTTGATGAAATCATTTCTTATGCCAAAAAGTTCTTGGGAACACCATATAAATATGCGGGTTCGACACCATCAGGTTTTGACTGTTCAGGATTCATCAATTACGTGATGGGAAATTTTGGTTTCGAATTGACGCGTACAAGTTATGGTTTGGCAGAATTTGGATCGACCGTCAAATTGGCTGATATTCAACCCGGCGATTTGCTTTTTTTCAAAGGATCTAATATTAACTCATCACAAGTTGGGCATGTGGCCATGGTGGTCGAAGTTTCAAGCTCCGCCATTATGTTTATTCATTCGTCTACATCGCGCGGGGTTACGATAGAAAACTTTAAAACGAGCAAATACTTTATACCGCGCTTTATCAAAGCAAAGCGATTAGATTACGGTGAAATCAAGTAGAAATTTAATTTCATGACTGAAAAAGTAAACTACGAAGAGCGCAAGCGTTGGTTATTCATTTTTCTGACCGGTTTATTTATTACCAACGCTATAACAGCCGAATTGATCAGCAATAAACTAATTGAAATTCCTTTAGAATTTGATTGGGGAAATAGTAAATTTGGTCCATTTGTGACCATTGTAGGGGTTTTGCCCTGGCCAATCGTATTCTTACTTACAGATCTTTTAAATGAATTTTATGGCAATAAAGCGGTAAGGAGGATTTCTTGGATTACAGCGATCTTGATCGGTTATTGTTTTATAATTGTATCCTTGGCTTTAGTACTTCCTGCAAAAGAAATACCGGGTTCAAACCTGGCTACTGATAAAGAGTTTAGTAAAGTGTTTGGACAAGCTCAGATGGTAATTATTGGGAGTATTGCCGCATTTCTTTTTTCTCAATTAATGGATATTCTACTTTTTCATGCGATTAAAAAGAGAACGGGAAACAAGTATATTTGGTTAAGAAGCACAGGAAGTACGGTTATTTCTCAGTTTGTGGATACTGTTCTTGTGCTATATATTGGATTCGTTTTACCTGGAAATTTAGGATGGTCAGATTTTCTTGAAATCGCACCTACTAATTATTTCCTTAAGTTGATCATCGCTGTTGCCTTAACCCCCCTGATTTATTTAGGTCATTATGGCGTTCGAAAATATTTGGGAGAAGTATAGCCTTATGTGGCTGATTGCCTGCGTTTCAAATGCCATATCAAATAAATAAAAGCGCAGAAAGCAAGAATTGCACCCACCCAAAAACCATCTGGAATTGTTTTGGAAGTATTGTCGTAAGTAAACAAGGTTGATAAGGAGCCTACGAAAACACCTAATTCTAATGCGATAAACATGGTGCCTGCTCCGACGCCACGACGATGAACGTTGGAAAGGTCGGCTGTCCAAGCAAATAACGTTGGAGACGAGATTCCTGTCGCAATACCAAAAATTATGGCGGCCAAACTGTAACTGTTCATCGTTGTTGAATAACCGATCAAGAGCATGCTAACTATCAGAAAAGTTACTCCAATGAGTAAGGTTTTTCTTCTTCCGATCTTATCCGATAAGGTTCCGGTAAATAATCGAACTAATATTGTTGAGATCACATAAATTCCAAAGAACCAACCTTTATTATTAATTCCGAGGTAGGATGACATATCCGGTGTCAAAACAAAGATAATACCTGAGCAAGTTGCAGTTAGAAACATGACAATAGCTGCCGGAAAAACGCTTGGTTCAACTACATCTTTCCCGTTGATAAGCAATAATTTGAACTGAAAAGGCTGTTTGTCCTCCTTGAGAAGTGTTTCTTCGACATAAAACACTAAAATTCCTGCTATTACAGCAGTACCGGAAGCAATCATAAAAAGATTGTTCATACCGAGTTCCATTTCTATATAGGAACCTAAAGATTGTCCCACGCCTATTCCTAAGGAAAAAAAAGTTCCCCATATTCCCATACCCTGACCGCGTCGATCTGCAGGTAAAATATCCGTTATTAATGCTGTGGCACCGGTGGGTGAAAATCCTGCACTAAAGCCATGTAGAAATCTGAGAAAAAGGAAAAACCAGACAGAAAATGAGATAGGGTAGAGCAAGGTGACGAGGAAACTAACCGCTATTCCGATAAGAATTACTGTTTTACGACCTATCGTGTCGGAAAGTTTACCCGAAAATGGTCGTGATAATCCAGCGGAAACGGTAAAGAGTGAGATAATCAAACCTTTTTGGCCTTCGCCTCCCAAATCAGTTATAAATTGATTTAATTCTGGTAGGATGAGATTGAAACTGGCCGTAAATAATAACATGGAAAAGCATATCAACCAGAAATTTCGACCATAATTTGCAAACATAATGCGAATTTACGTTAAAGATTCCAGTTGAAAGGCATTGATCCGTTGACGTATTTGCATTCTAGGTCAGAAAGATTTATATTTTTGAGAAACAAATTAGAAGTTATGATTAAGCAAGCAACATTTGGAGCGGGGTGTTTTTGGTGTATTGAGGCCGTATATAAAGATTTAAAGGGGGTCATTAATGTGTCACCCGGATATGCGGGCGGATTTGTGATGAATCCTACTTACCAACAGGTGTGCGATGGAAATACGGGGCATGCAGAAGTAGCGCGAGTTGAATTTGATGATGAATTGATCACTTATGATGAGTTGTTGGAAGTATTTTGGTTCGTCCATGATCCTACACAACTCAATCGCCAGGGAAATGACATTGGCTCACAATATCGCTCGGTAATTTTTTACCATAATGAGGATCAAAAGAATAAAGCCGAATTCTATAAAATAAAATTAGAGAACGATAGTGTTTGGGACCGTCCTATCGTTACACAAATTGAACCCCTGATGAACTATTTCGAAGCGGAGGATTATCACCACAATTACTTTGAAATGCATCCGGAAAATACGTATTGTCAAGCGGTAGTGAGACCTAAAGTGGAGAAATTCAGAAAGGTATTTGCAGAAAAGTTGAAATAAAAAAAACCGCCAGAGGCGGTTTTTTTATTTTATAATTCTTCTAAAGGAGGCTGGTTTTCCTTTTTACCGTTTTCTTTCTTTTTCGGTAATTCCTTCTTTTCCATTTTCTTCATATGCATTTCAGATTCATGCGCTTCAAATTTCTTGAATTGCTCTTCTGTTAAGATGTTCTTCATCATTGACTTACGAGCATCCATGTTCATTTTAATGGCATCTTGTTTTTGCTCTATGGTCATATTATCTGAATTTCTGATCGCATCGTTCTTTTGTGCGATACCAGTATTCACAATTGCCACTTTAGCCTTTTGTTCTTCGTTAAGATCCAAATGCTTAGCCATATGACTGGTATGCATCTCGGCGCGTTGTTCAGGTGTCATTTTCGACTTTTCCTGCGCAGATACAAATTGCGCATTAAGTACGAATGAAAGACCTAAAACTAAAATATTCAACATCTTCATAGTTCTAACTATTATATTCTGAGATTATTATTCAAATAATGTAATGCTAAATTACGATGTTTCTTATTAAAAACCATAGATGCTTGAAAATATTCTGAGGATTAAATTCGTATTTTACAAGTATGAAGGTCGTTTTATGGATGCAAATTTTCCTGTCTACCTACCTATTGGTGGGTTGTGTTGCCGTGTCTTCGACTATTCCACATTCATCAACTGTGAATTTAAGTAGGAAAGGATTGACTGAGATTCCTGAAGAGGTGTTTCAAAACGATCAAATTAAAGTATTGAAATTATATGGGAACCATTTGGATAGCTTGCCAGCAAGAATAGGTGAGTTGATCACTTTGGAGGAACTGTTTTTAGGGAAAAATAATTTGAAAACATTACCGCCCGAGATTGGGAAACTAAAAAATCTTAAAATCCTGTCAGCACAGTACAATAATATTGCAAGCTTACCGGATGAGATCGGTGATCTTGAAA
>JBFHIN010000221.1:0-4063 GCA_041596415.1 Crocinitomicaceae bacterium
GTGTTTTTCTATACACAGTTTGGTCAAAACAACATTGCGTATAATTCCCCTCGTAAACAGGGACTTTTTTTCTTAGACGCCGTAACAGAATATGCCTTTGTAAAAAGAGCACTTTCAATTGGTGGAGGTCTAACCGGTTGGAATGGTTTGACCAGATACGCAGCTCCGTCAGTGGGAACAATTTTGTCGGCAGATGCTCCCTTGTATCAACAAGCAACCAACGATATTAGTGACCAGTTCTTGCGTAAATTCAGTTTATACGCCAAGGGTAAAATTGGTAAACTGGATTACCGAATGGTGCTTTCTAATCCCATGAGTATTCAAAAAGCTTCTGTTGGAGCAGGAGCATTCGGTAAAAATGCCTCCTTTTCTACACTACCCGGAAAAGCACAATTGCATGGCTATTTTAATTACCAATTTAAGGATGAAGAATCGAATTTGACTCCCTATACAGTCGGTTCGTACCTGGGTAAGAAAGAAATCTTTAACATCGGAGCCGGTTTTCTGGTACAACAAGATGCTATGTGGAGAGCCGGAAATAACAACGATACATTATTTTCCAACATTCAGCTTCTTTCAGCAGATGTGTTTTATGAAATCCCATTGAACAAGGAAAAGAAAACTGCCTATACGCTTTATGCGGCATATCAAAATAGCGATTACGGGAAGAATT
The DNA here is from genome assembly GCA_041596415.1 of Crocinitomicaceae bacterium. Lineage (GTDB taxonomy): Bacteria > Bacteroidota > Bacteroidia > Flavobacteriales_D > Crocinitomicaceae > M0103. The sequence continues at coordinate 674 of JBFHIN010000221.1, forward strand.
ATTACCGCAATGTGGGTCCTATGAATCCGGCAACAGATGTTACGGCCAACGCATCATTAAACGGGCCTGGTTCTGCCTATCCGATCATCGGAACAGGGAATACACTTTTTGCACAAACAGCTTACTTGTTTAGACAGAACTTATTGGGTGAGCACGGAACCCTGCAACCCTATGTCAATGTGCAATATTCACAATATGAAGCAATGAAAGATCCCATGACTTGTGTTGATCTTGGTGTCAACTGGTTGATCGATGGTCATAGGGCAAAAATGTCACTTAACTTGCAGAACAGACCCGTTTTCAATGTCAATGCTTTGGGTGATAATGTTGTCACTACTCGAAAGAACATGGTCTATCTTCAATATCAGATCACACTTTAGTTAATTTTCTTAAAAATCAGTTTTTCAAATAGAAAGTCGATTCAAGGTTAGGGTCGACTTTCGGCTTTTTAAAGTAACTTCGCAAAAAAAAAATATATGACAGAAGATAATTATGCAGCAAGCTATTGTGTGGGAATGAGTATCGCAGGTAGTTTAATGCAACAAAATTTGGAAGGGCTTTCTCCGGAGGTTTTGGCTGAAGCTATTAAAGACGCATTTCAAGGTAAGGAAATGAAGTATACGCCAGAGGAGGCTAATGCAATCATTCAAAACTACGTTCAAGCTGCATCTGAGCAAAAATTTAAGAAGAACAAAGAAGAAGGTGAGGCTTTCCTTCAGGAAAATAAAGGTCGTGAGGGTGTGCAAATTACACCAAGCGGTTTGCAATATGAAATTTTAGAAGAAGGATCGGGTGAATCTCCTGAAGCACAAAGTACAGTTTCCGTTCATTATCACGGAACAACGATCGATGGAAATGTATTTGATAGTTCTGTTGAGCGCAATCAGCCTGCAACTTTTGGTGTGTCACAAGTTATTCCGGGTTGGACTGAAGCACTTCAATTGATGAAAGTTGGATCGAAATATCGTTTATTTATTCCTCAGGAATTGGCATACGGTGCAAATCCACATCCGGGTGGGCCAATTCAACCGTACAGTGTGTTGATTTTTGATGTTGAATTAATCTCGATCGTTTAATGAAAAAGTTATTATTGTTCCTTCCATTAGCTTTGATGGCTTGTGGTGAAGGAGAAAAAGCTCAAGAAGAAGTAGTAAATCTGGAGAATGAAAAAGATCGTCTTTCCTACGTGTTGGGTGCCATGAACGCAAAAACTATTGTAGGTACAGAAGATCCTAATATTGGACGTTTGGATCTGGATGCAATCTACAAAGGTTTCGCTTCGAATTTGAACAACGTAAAACCGGGTGATTGTGAAATGACTCTTACCAAATTGTTCGGTCCCAATTTTCAAGATTTCGATTCTACATATGCTCAGGCGGGAGCCGAGTGTTTAGGAAAATTGACCGGATTTTCATTTTATCAGGATATGGTAAAGATGGGTGGTTTGAATGCCATCAACATGAAAATGACGAAGATTGGATTTAAACACGGTCTCTATAAAAAAGACACCCTAGTTTCTGAGACAGATAAACAACAGATCATTCAAAACTTCATCAAAGACCTCAACACTAAAAACGGAGAGAAGATGATGGCAAAAGCTAGAGCGATCAAAGGTGCTCAAGTGTTTGAAAACGGAATCGTGATGGAGGTGATCTCTGAAGGAAAAGGAGGGAGTCCAAGCGCTACGGACGATGTTAAAGTGGAATATATTCTTACATCAGCTACAGGAGATACCATCCAGAGTTCATACAAAATGAAAAAACAAGGAGGATCTATGGACGCGGTTGCACTGAAACTAAACGGCGGAGTAATACCGGGATGGACATACGTAGTTCCTAAAATGAAAAAAGGAGGGAAGTATAGAGTTTACATTCCGTGGGAACTGGCGTACGGAGAACAAATGGGCAGAGAGTCACTTTGCTTTGTGATCGAATTGGTAGATTTTGCCAAGGAGGGAGCATTCGTTAAGCCTGAGCCACCACAAATGAATCCAACACAAGGATTTCAGTAAGCAGAAATTAAAAGGGAAGAGAAATCTTCCCTTTTTTATTTTATAATGGAAAAAAGAAGGCGATACGATAGATCACAGGGATATAAGTTCCGTTCGCTCTTTTCATGAAATAACCCTGACGAAAAGGACTTCTACTATCGTTAATAACATCGTAATATACACCGGCATTTATGCGGATACTTTCGTTGAATTCTCTGGAAAACCCTCCTCCTAATAAAGCCGTTGGAGCCCAAGAATATTGACTTGAAATTGCTCCAAAACTGTTGAGTGGTGTACGCATCATTTCCAATTCTGCACCTACAAAAAAGGTGTTGAAAAATCTAGCGTGACCAAATCCCCCAAAACCAAAAGTGTTAAAGGCATTGCTTGGGCCACCGTTAATATTGTTATTCCAGGAACGTTGAAAACGCAGTGAAGGTCCAACAATTAAATTTTCACCATAATTAAAACCATATTTCAATCCTAATCCAAAGGAACCACCAAAAGTGGAAGCGCCAAAATAACCATCTACCCCAAGTTCATTACCCTCAAACTCCTGGCAAGATGCCCCCAATGTACAAGACAATGCCGTCAATAGAACAAGAATTCTTTTCATTTTCTTTTTTCGATAAAGATAAAATTTAATCAAAAAACTTATCCGGCATTTCTTTCAAAATCGATTTAGTGAAAGTATCTTTGCCGAAAAAATGGTCATGCAACTACTTGATGGAAGAGCCACAGCTGAGGAAATTAGAAAAGAACTTGCCGAAGCAGTTCAGGAAAGAAAAAAGAACGGTAAAAAAATTCCACATTTAGCGGCCATATTAGTGGGAAATGATGGAGGATCATTGACCTATGTAGGTGCGAAAGTAAAGGCCTGTGACCAGATCGGTTTTGAAAGTACACTTATTCGCTATGACGATTCAGTACCGGAAGAAATTCTTTTGGCCAAAGTGCAAGCGTTGAACGAAGATAAAAGTATTGACGGATTCATTGTTCAGTTACCACTTCCCAAACATATTGACGAGTTAAAGATAACTCAGGCTATTGATCCGAAAAAAGACGTAGATGGTTTTCACCCGGTAAATCTTGGGAAAATGATCTTAAACCTACCCGGATTTTTACCTGCGACACCTGCCGGGATAGTAGAATTACTTAAACGTAATAATATTGAAACCGAAGGAAAACATTGTGTGATCATCGGAAGAAGTAACATTGTCGGAACACCACTGAGTATATTAATGGCAAGAAATGCTGACCCTGGCAACTGTACAGTAACCTTAACGCACAGTAGAACAAATGACTTAAAAGAAATTTGTCAGTCGGCCGATATTTTAATAGCTGCTATCGGAAAACCAAACTTTGTAACTGCGGATATGGTGAAAGAAGGTGCTGTGGTA
>JBFHIN010000222.1:0-4061 GCA_041596415.1 Crocinitomicaceae bacterium
ACCTCGTCGAATAATTTCTATGCCGTTTCCATCATATAATGTAAGCATGTAAAGATAGGTGCCAGTTGCGGCCATTTTTCCAGACGAGGAGATTACTCCATTCCATGCTTCTTCTGGAGAATCACTTTGAAAGATCACCTGACCCCAACGGTCGATAATTACGAAACGATAATCTGTTGGGTCAAAATTCGTTAAGATAGGCTTGAAAGTCTTGTTAATTCCATCTGGTATAAAGGCGTTAGGTATATATATCAACGGATCGAAAACCGAACAGGCTTCATTGGATCGGCTTATTTCCGGTGCATTATAAACATTACTACCCTCAATGGCCTCGACAAAATAACAAACTTTTCCTGTAAAAGTTGTAGAATTTAGATCATCAACTAAAGAGCGTTGTGCTGATGAAGTTGTTGCAAAAGGTGTTGTACTGAATACTCCGTCAATACCTCTGTATACATTATACCCTAGAATACTTCCGTCAAAAGCTGTATATGCAGTCCAATTGAGGTAATTCAGTAACCCAACGTCATCTTTGTCTATTTTTAAAAGAATTGTTTTGGCAATATTCGAATTTCCATTTGGATTTCCACAACTGTCGATTACGATTACACGGTAAGTATAAGAAATGTTATTCACGTCAACCTCCTGATCTATATAACTAACAGAGGATCCACTTAGCGGAATACGTGCAATTTCGGTGAAAGCACTGAAATCAGTTTTACGTTCAATAGCAATTTCTTTCGTTGCTGACGAAAAATCAATGAAGTGTTTCAGTAAAACTTCGTTATTGCTTACTGTTGCTACCTTGAGATAATTAAAAGACGGTTGCGTGGGTGCACTTATGAAAATACAAGACTTGTTCGAAAAGGAATTTTGACCTATTGTTGATATCGCTTTTATGAAAAAACAGTAATTTTTGAGCCCTTCGGCATTGAAGCTGAAGTTCGTTGCACTTGTCGTTCCAGCTAAAATATAGGGGCCATTTTCTTTTTTAGCATAGATTTCATAGCTTACAGTTCCTGCCCATCCTTGGTATGCACTCCAAGTCAATTTAACTTGTTTGTTACAAACATCAAGTTGAGTCGAGAGGAATACCGTTGTGTGTACTTGAGCTTTAGCTGATGTCTGAAATGTAGGAGGTATAGCAGGTGTATAACATGAATCAAATGCTGCTACTGAGTAGCTAAGTGGCCCTTGCGTTATGTCTGGCGAATAAGTATAAGAAGTATTAGAAATTCCCCAGACGGTATCCAATTCATAAATAAAACCACTTGAATTAAAGGTATAAATCACATAACCATAGGTGTCACTCTGGTAATTTTGATTCCACGTAATGGTCACTTGATTGGTTAAAGTGTCAATCGTAACGGAATTCACTATCGGGATATCTGGAGTGAACATGTCACTGAAATTGTCGCCACGAATATTGGAAGAAAAATCACATGGTGTATTCCTTAAAACTATCTGATAACTTAAAAATGCACTGCAAATATCGATGGTATCTCTGTAGTTGTTAATACCATAGGGAACGCTGTCCAATAAAGTCCATGTACCAACCGGATATTCCCTATAAATATAATATTGTGATCCAAAACTTGGCAAGGCGGGGGTCATAGGATCATTCCACTGTAAAATTGCTATTCCATTAGTTGGATTGATGAGATCGAGATAAATATTGGAAATAGTATCGCTGAATCTTCTTGTATTTCCACCACATCCGGAAACAACCGAAATAAAATAGTCATTTTGTTGACCGACTGAAGGTTCTGTCCAACTAGTGCTACCAATGGCAGGGAGGGTTGCCAGCAGTCCATTTTGAACGGAATAAACTTCATATCCTTGGAATGTTCCAAAAGGATCACTAATGGATGTCCAATTAATGGTTACGTTACCAGAAGCATCTGATTGAATACAGTCGATTTGTGGTGCCTGAATAACACCAGGATTTACAACATTTATGGTTACTGTTGCGTAGGTTACTTTAGGAACCTGACAATAATTATCCTGTACCTTAAATACGAAGTGATAGGGAATCATGTCTTGCGCATTTCCTGATGTACCTACCAAATGATCACAAGTAGTTTGCCAATTGAAATTCGTGGTACTTCCCTGAATGCCTGAAATTATTGGAGTTGCATCAAGTGTTGCGCATGGAGCAATTGAACAACCTGTAGTACTGGTGAAGTTTGTCCCGAACATTGGTCCTGAAGCACTTAAGTAATTGGCTTGTGGTGAGCCATCTTGGAGTACTTCTACATCTACAGAGCTCAAGTTAAAATTCACTAAGGTTCCTGCCGTGACTGTCGTTTCAAATAATCCACCACCAAAAGGTGCATTAATCACTGGGGCATTGTTCGAATTGTTACAGCCCAAAACGGTAAGTTGCATTTCTCTTTCCACAATGCCAATTAGAACTCCGAACCTAAAGGAACTTACTTTTACTTTAACCACATAACTACCTGTGGTGAACGAAGTAAATTGTAATTCTCCACTGCTCGAATTTATATTTGCCGAAACATTTGAAGGATTTATGCTCGGCCCTGGAGTTGGAGAATTATAAGAAAATCCCGGTTCAAAGGGAAGATTACTCGGATTGGTTGGTGGATTGTATGCGCCGAGAATGTGGTTGTTTCTGGGAGCACCAAATTCCACAAAAATGGAATCAAGATCAGGATCGACAACATTCATGTTGTAGCGATAAGGTGTGCCAGCACAACTCACAAAATAAGGTTCTTGAAGAAATTTAGGTGATGAATCAACGCAGGATCCAACGTTGCCGGGAACGTTATAAATGGTGGCCGACAAATTAATACCGTAAGTACTTGGGTTGGAAATATTTGTTATTGAACCACTTCTTGAAAAATTATCGAAAGTGAAGATCCATCCTTGTGAGGGAGGAGTACCACTTATTGCTGTTGGTGCACTTTGATAAACAACCTTTTCATTAGCGCCTAGACCATTACCAGCATTGGCTCCGGAGCCGCAAGAAAGGGCCGGTGGAGAACCTGGTACCGGTGAACAGACAGGTGAAATATCTGTTCTAGAAACAAAAGGCATATTAATGGATGTAAGCGTTGGATGATTCCAAACCTTCAAGGTCTCAGAAATGGAATTCACTTCAGCACCATTGCAGTCACGATAAAAAACCAGTGTAAATACGTAATTTCCACCTTGACAAGACCACGTTATTTCACCACCAAGTACATGTGAAGCACGCGAATTATGCGCAAGCACAAAAGTCAGTAGAAAAATAAGTGCAGTATATTTCATTATTGATAGAACGCGATTAATTTACAGATAGTATAAAGACGAAGTGAACAATTGATACGTTGCTAACCTACGGAGACGACAGTCATATCATCCCAAATCAGATATTTTTTTGCTAATTCCTGAATTCTTTCAGCAGTAATTTCGTTGAGCGACTGAATAGCACGGTTATAGAAATCGAGTTCCATCTCATAGGGTTCAACACCTTGATAAAGATCCATCATGGCGTATGGACCGTCTGCACTCTTTAGTAATTGGCCAAGCATGTAATTTTTTACCAATAACATTTCAGTATCGCTGACCAATTCATTCTGCAGACGCTCTATTTCAAAACGTATTTCTTTTAAAGCATCATCTTTTACCTCACCTCTAACTTCAGTGGCAATTAGGAAGTATCCAGTTTCATGTAATTCAGCAAGCATGGTACCTATTCCGTAAGTGTAGCCTTTGTCTTCGCGAATATTTGTCATAAGTCGACTTCCGAAATAATCACCTAAAATGGTATTTAACACTAAGAAATCAAGGTAATCGTCATGTTTTTTATTGAATAGGATCCTTCCAATTCTTATAGCCGATTGGATAGCTCCTTCCTTTACACTATGGATAGTTCCTTTCAAATGCTTAAAGTCTTTGCTGAAAGTGCTTTGTTCACGAGTAGCAAAACGACCTGTCTTGTCGATCAATTCGTCGATTTCATCTTGTGCCAGATTACCAACTACAACCACCTTTTGAAGTCCATTCAGATAATGATCTCGGTGAAATTTCTTCAAATCGGTTATTGCGACATTTTCAAA
>JBFHIN010000223.1:0-4056 GCA_041596415.1 Crocinitomicaceae bacterium
AAAGTAATAGATATCCAAATTTCCATATCCACCCTTGCGATCTGATGCAAAAAATGCGATATCTCCCTCCGGACTTACCATAAGTGAATTTTCGTCGTACATGGTGTTTATCGGATAACCAAGATTGATCGGATCTCCCCATTTTCCATTATCATCCATTCTTGACATAAAAAGGTCTGATCCGCCCATACCTTTGTGACCTCTGGAAGCGAAATAAAGGGTTTTTCCATCCGGATGTATCAGCACAGATTCTTCTTGCAACGTTGAATTGATATTGCTCGGCAATCGTTCAGCGGTACTCCATTGACCATTATCCAATAAACGAGAAACAAAAATGTCGGAGTCTGGAATTTCACCTCTTTTACTCACTCTGCGGATAAAATAAAGTGTTTTACCATCGGCAGATAAAGAAGGTTGAGACTCCCAGTTGAAAGTATTTACGTTTCCGGGTAAATTAATCGGATCAGTCCATCTGCTGCCTAGTTTCTTTGTGTAAAAAAGATCACAAGAGCCTTTTCCTGATCGATTTTCACCATAATTATTGTCCCCCGACTGATCGGAACATGCAACAAAAATGAGTGATCTTCCATCCGCAGAAATGGTTGGAGCACCTTCGTTTAGTACCGTATTAACATTTGGTGGCATTGGAACAGCTATTCCCCACATGTTTCTGTCATTCAACTGCGATACATAAAAATCTTCTTGTTCTTTTACCGATCCCATCACTCTTTCATCTTTTATTCTTCTGGTGAAGAGAATCGTTTTTCCATCTACAGTTATTGTAGGGAAATATTCCGGATCTGCTGTATTAATCCCTGGTCCGATATTGATCGGATTAAAGGAACGCGGGTTTTTCATTGCGTTAATGGCGAACTCACAGTTATCCTTTATGCCATAGGCTTTTTTAACCAATTCAGGATTGGCATTTCTGTTTCGAACAAATAAATCAATGTTCTTTATACTTTTTTCATAATCGCCAATGGCTTGTTGAAGATTGGCTAGATAGAAATAGGTGCTACCTGTAGGACTGTGATTCGGATTTATTCGAAGAGCCGATTCGTAGTGACTGATTGCTGTTGTATAATCGCCAAGAATTTCTGCATATTCACCTGCAAACATATGTGCCTCCCAGAAATTTGGGTCCTTTTCCAAGGCTTTGTTCATAAGCTCAATTCCACCACGATAATTCGGCATATTGGTCTTAGGGTCTAAGGTTGTATTGGGTAATTTTTGTCCTTCCTCAAATAACTTGATCGCTTTTTTATTGCTAGTAGAGTACTTTGTTTGAGCTGTAGAACAAGCAGCAAAGAACAATATGGATAAAATGAACAAATGTAATTTCATATGTTAAGGTATATTCATGAATTTATGCGTTTGCAAAGAAATCTTCCATTTTGGATTTTCTTTGACAAAATCTATTATCATTGACAAAAATCGTTCCTGTTTAGACCACTCAGGTTGGAGATACAATTTACAATTTTTTGAAACACGTGCAGCATGATCTTCGGCCCATTGGAAATCTGATGGGTGGTTGATGATCACTTTTAGTTCAGAAGCTTTCGTATATGCTTCATCCACAGGAGCTTTGAATTTTTTAGGTGAGAAACAGTACCAGTCGACATTTCCAATTAACGGGTATGTACCTGATGTTTCAATTGCCACTTCCACATTACATTCTTTTAATGCCTTGATAAGATGAGAAAGATCGTACATTGCAGGTTCTCCACCGGTAATAACGACAAAATCGGTCTTCGAGTTTCGCACTTCTTCCTTCAGAAAATTCAATGAACGAAGAGGATGCTCCAATGGGTTCCAACTTTCTTTCACATCACACCAGACACAGCCTACGTCACAGCCGGCAATTCGGATGAAGAATGCAGCCCTGCCAGAGTGATAGCCTTCTCCCTGAATGGTGTAAAAATACTCCATCACCGGGAGTTCTATAGCAACATTGACATCTGATTTTTGCATGGGATAAAAATAGCATTAATTTAAGTGAACGACACGATCTATGTCTTTTACATTTAGCACGATCTTACCTTTTTCGTTGGATTCGAAGTTTCTTTCAAAACGCACATTGTCGAGCCATTGACTGGCTGCATAAGAATGTTTCTGTAAAATGGTTTGGCTATACGTTTCATCAAAAGTTTCAACAAGAATGACTACTTCAGCATTACGTTCAATAAGATCTTTAATGCTTAGATCCTTAATAGGCGATTCGCCATCAATTTTGTGAACGAGCGTCCAAGTCAATGGGAAAAACAAAACAAAATCAGTTTCAAGATTCAATTCAAAATAATCCTTATTAAAGGAAAAATCGCTCGCTCCTTTATCAATGGTGAAAATGCATTTTACTTTTGTCTTGAGTAATACGTTGTTTCGTTGGTTAACCATTTTGAACATAACGGCTTTTCCTTCCTCAAAATCGGTAATGATAATGTTTTTAGAAAAGGCAATTTTGGTAGAAGGTTTGGCAAAACGCCCCCAAAGTAAACCAGTGGCAATGGCAAAGGCAATCAGTCCAGTAAAAGATTCGAGTGTAGCAATGAGATTCATTCCCAAACCTTTGGGGTGAAGTGCTCCGTAACCTAAGGTTGTAAATGTTTGAGATGAAAAGAAAAAAGCATTTTCAAAATCGTTTAGTTCAGGTTGGAAACCTACAATGTTTTCTACACCAATAGATAGGTATAATAAAGCAAAAAGAACATTTAATAAGAGATAACTAAAGATCAGTATGATTGAGAAAATTGCCCAATGAACATCGGTCAGGTACTTATAAAAATCTTTTAGGCCACTTAAGACACCTCTACGCTCGATGTTGTAGGTTCCATCAGCGTTCATTAAGCGATTAACCGGTTTTCTGTAACGAATGCCAAGTCCCGGGTCTTTAACATGCTTCATTCAGCGAATGTAACACGGATTTAATTATTTTCAACCAAACGCCAGTTATTTTTTAGTCGGTTGTATTCTTTTAAAAAAGCGGACAAACTTTCACGTTTGTGCATTGATTCCTCATTAAGAATTTCCAAATAGCATTTTCTGATCAAAAAAAGTATGTCTGATTCTAAAAGAACTTGTGACGTATTGGTGTCGAATTTATAGGTATTGAAAACATCAAGAATTCTTTTCTTATCTCTCTCCTCAGATTTGCTAGGAGAAATTTTCTGATCCAAGCTAAATAGGATTGGCAGAAGGCGAGAACTTAAATCAATAAAGTGTTTCAAGATAAAAACCGCCTCATTTACTTGTTGTATGTTTTTTACTTTCATAACAATTGGTTTTGAGCGTTATCTAATTATAAGACGATGAGGTAGGTATGAAAGTTGGCAAAAGACTACTTTTAGTTATCAAAATGTAGTTCTCTGTGAATAAATATTTTTGTTGGTTGAATATGCGATATTTATATTTACCCCCTTAAACTACGAAAAAATGAAAAAGACTTCCCTGTTGGTATGGTTTGCCTTTCTTGCTTACATCTCTTCGGCACAACAGCAAATAGGAAACAGCAATTTCGAAAGCTGGGACAATCTAGGCACTTCTAACGAAGAACCATCTAATTGGAATAGTTTTAAGACGGCAAGTGGAGGTTTGAGTGGTTTTGCTTCGCAGCAGGTTCAACGTTCAACGGCAATTCGTTCCGGTTCCACCGGTAGTTATTGCGCTAGGATCTGGTCTAAGAGTGTTCTTGGTACAGTAGCCAATGGAAACTTAACCCTGGGAAGAATTGAGATGGGAAATAGTACCCCCACAAGTACTTCTAATTACAATTATTCAGTTACTAGCAATGCAAGTTTTTCGGAAGCGTTAACAAATACTCCCGATTCTATTGTGTTTTGGGTGAAATACAATCCTGTTGTTGCTACCGGAAACGAAGCAAGAATAAGTGCCGTATTGCATAATAATACAGATGCATACAAAGATCCAAACGATGTAGCTGGCGCCAATACCGTAGCTACGGCAATTCATAATTTTCCATCAACATCGGGAGCCTGGGTGCGCAAATCCGTACCATTTACATATGTTGGTAATCCTGTCTCGACGGCTTTCATTTTGGTA
>JBFHIN010000224.1:0-4055 GCA_041596415.1 Crocinitomicaceae bacterium
AGAAAATTATTTAGATGGACAGCACTTAAGATCATTGAGCAAAAAGGAAAACGGATAAAGGGTATTAAGATTCGTGATTATCAACTCTTGGATGCAGGAAGAGCGGTCAATTTGGTGCTAGGTGTCAACACGATCATTAAATGGTTCTTCATCCTTTTAATCATCTATATCGCCTTGCCGATCGTTTTCGGAATCTTTCCTTGGACAAAGAACTTTGCGGACACATTATTTGGATATATTCTCAATCCAATAAAAAATATTGGTCTCGGAATTTGGAATTATCTTCCAAAGTTGATTACGATCATCGTTATTTATTTGGTTTTTAGATATGTTCTTAAAGGAATTCATTACTTAAAGAACGAAATTGAAGCTGGAAATCTAAAATTATCAGGCTTCTATGCCGATTGGGCAAACCCTACCTACCAGATTATTCGCGTGTTACTCTATGCCTTTATGCTGGTGCTTATCTTCCCGTATTTACCAGGCAGCGACTCACCTATTTTTCAAGGTGTTTCAGTTTTTTTAGGGGTAGTCTTCACCTTCGGATCATCAGGCTCGCTCTCTAACATTATGGCCGGAATAGTGCTTACATACATGCGCTTGTTTAAAATTGGTGATCGCGTAAAAATAGGTGAAGTAATAGGTGATATCATTGAAAAATCTCTCTTGGTAACTCGCATCAGAACAATTAAAAACGAAATCATTTCTATACCAAATTCAACTGTCATGAACAGTCATACAATTAATTATAGCAGCGACACCATTGAAAAAGGATTAATCGTGCACACAACCGTTACCATAGGATATGACGTGCCTTGGAAAAAAATTCATGAAGCATTATTAACTGCAGCAGACCGCACTGATCTTCTTTTAAAAGAGCCCAAGCCTTTTGTGCTTCAGACGAGCCTTGACGACTTTTATGTTTCTTATCAAATTAATGCCTATACTAAAGATGCCAATAAACAGGCAGTCATATATTCAGATCTTCACACAAATATTCAAGACTGTTGTAATGAAATGGGCATTGAGATCCTCTCCCCTCATTATAGAGCCGCAAGAGACGGTAATGCTACCACAATTCCGGAAAATTACTTGGATAAAGACTATAAAGCTCCAAGTTTTAATGTCAACGTTAACAATTCCGGAAAGTAGTAATTCAAATTTTTTAACTTGTTGATAGCCTCCTAAATTAGATGCTATACCATTTTTAATTCTGGTCAATTTCATTTATATTATGATTGTGAATTCTTTGCAATAAGGAAAGTTTGTTGGATTACTTTTCTCGAGCGAGGTTTTTTAAGGGTTAATGTTCTTGATCAAGCAGGGAAAATTATCTAATTGAGTACGTATGACACAAGCAATTTGGAATAAAGCAGTTATTGCTGAAAGCGATGAGACTATAGTGGTAGAAGGCAATCATTATTTCCCACCAAATTCTTTAAAGATGGAGTTCTTTGAGAAGAGTGACACTCACACAACATGTCATTGGAAAGGAATTGCTTCATATTACAACATAGAGGTTAAAGGTCTGAAGAACATAGATGCTGCATGGTATTATCCGAATATTTCAGAAAAAGCAAAACAGATTGAAGGATATGTGGCCTTTTGGAAAGGAGTCGAAATAAAACAGTAATCATGGAACTTAGTAAAAAATATCGCGAGGTAAGGAAGCGTACAGAATTTCTTTGTAATCCATTGCAACATGAAGATTATGTCCCTCAAATTGCTGAATTCGTTAGTCCGCCAAAATGGCATTTAGCCCACAGTACTTGGTTTTTTGAAGAATTCATATTAAGTCCTTTGATGCACGGATATAAGAAATTCGATAATGATTTTAGTTTCCTTTTTAACAGTTATTACAATTTTTTTGGGGAACGAACGATTAGAGGGGAACGTGGAAACATAACTAGACCTGGAGTACAAAAAGTATACGATTACCGAAAATATGTAGACAAACATATGCTCCAATTACTCGAATCTAAACACGATCAGGAAATTTTCGATCGATGTTTATTAGGATTAAACCATGAACAACAGCACCAGGAATTATTGATAACAGATTTGAAATATTTATTCGGACATAATCCAACCTTCCCGGTATATGATTTGAAAACCAATTTGGTAAATGATGTAAATGTCGAATTTGGACATATATCTTTTGAAGAAGGTATTTATGAAATTGGTCATTTAGGAGACGATTTCCACTTTGACAACGAAGTTGGAAGGCACAAAGTATATTTACAGAATTTTGAAATTTCAAAGTCACTTGTCACAAACAAGGAGTATTTAGAATTCATCGACGACGGTGGATATGCTAACTTTAAATTTTGGCTCGATGAAGGATGGGAATGGGTACAAAAAAATAATATTAAAGCTCCGCTATATTGGCACAAAATTGATAATGTTTGGCACTTATATACCCTTTCAGGTTTAAAACATTTGGAACCGGAAGCCATATTGACACACATTTCCTATTACGAAGCTAATGCTTTTGCTCAATGGAAACAAATGCGCCTTCCTACTGAATATGAATGGGAAGTTGCAGCTGATAATTTTACTTGGGGCCAACGTTGGGAGTGGACTAATTCAGCCTACTTACCTTATCCAAATTTCAAAATTACTGAAGGTGCCTTAGGTGAATACAATGGGAAATTTATGATTAACCAAATGGTTTTAAGAGGAGCATCAGGAGCAACTTCTAAGGGTCATTCCAGAAAAACATATCGAAATTTTTTCCACCCACACTATCAATGGCAGTTTACAGGTATCCGATTAGCAAAACACATCTAAATGCAATCATTGAAAAAAGACATACTCAAAGGGTTAACAGCAAAAAAAAAGTACATCCCCTCCAAATATATGTATGACGAGGTTGGAGACGATTTGTTCATTCAAATAATGCATTTGCCGGAATATTATGTAACCAGATCCGAATTGGAAATATTCAATAATAAAACGGGGGAACTCATTGATGCATTGGGTATTCAGAAAACAAGGAGATTCGATTTAATTGAATTAGGTGCAGGTGATGGACTCAAAACAAAAATTCTTATCAAGGAGTTGATGGTAAAAGGATTTAATTTTGAATATATCCCAGTGGATATCTCAAAAAACGCTCTTAACAAATTAGTCAAAGTATTTGAAGATGAATTTAAAGCATTGACCATCAAACCCAAATGCGGTGATTTTATTGAAGTACTCAATACCTTCCCAGAACATGTATCGCAAAAAATAGTGCTTTTTTTAGGTTCTACCCTTGGTAATATGGATGATGAACAAGCCAATCTTTTCATGAAGGAATTAAGTCAATCTTTAAATAAAAACGATGTTCTTTTACTGGGAGTTGACTTGATCAAAGATAAGTCCATCGTCCTACCAGCATACAACGATAAAGAGGGTGTTACAGCAAAATTTAATCTTAATTTACTACGTCGCATAAATGAAGAATTAAATGCTAATTTTCAATTACATCAATTTAAACATCATCCTGAATATTCCGAAAAGGACGGTAAAGCTAAGAGCTACATAGTATCATTAAAAGATCAAAGAGTTAGAATAGAAGATCTCAATTTAACTATTGATTTTAAAAAAAACGAACGAATTTTCACTGAGATTTCCAGAAAATACAACGATGTTATCCTTGAAAACATACTGCATGGAACTAGATTTAGCATAAAATCAAAAATTTGTGATTCCAAGAATTATTTTGCTGACTATGTGCTTGAGAGAATATAAACCAAAACAAAAGTTTCAGTATATCAGCAAAAGTTTTCTCTGTCCAAGTTGAAAAACCATTAAACTATCTGCAGCAACAAATTTCTTGAACTCCAAATTTTTAACAAATGAGTTTTTAGATATGGTACAGACTTTACAATTCTTCTTGCAAGACATCCCATAAAGATCAGAAGTTAATATTTAACGCTTTCAAACTGCGCTATAATTAAATTATACCTAAATTACGATTCAAATGAGCAACTTTTTAAATCAAGTTGCAGAAACTAGCCACTAGAATGAAAAATAATATAATACTCAAAGAATTTTTTAAGGTTCCAGCA
>JBFHIN010000225.1:0-4047 GCA_041596415.1 Crocinitomicaceae bacterium
CCTTGGAAGGAAATCTGGTTGCCTGGAACAAAAAAACGAACACGCAGACGCTTTTGATACAATCTACAAGCACGATACATTCCATTCAACGTGCGCGTGACGCTCACAAGGTTTATTTTCTGCAAGGAAAAAACCTGTTTGAGTACGACAGTAAGGCAGGGAGTCTTGTTCAGATCACCAATTTTGTGGCAGAAGAATCGACAAAAAAAGGGAATAACGGTTCTGCCGCGATGGAAAAGGAAGAGGTACAACATTTCATTTTCTTACAAGACCAACAAAAGCTGGACGATTGGCAAAAATCAAAAGAAAACAACCACTTCAATACACCTTTTACGATCGTACATGGCAGCGAACAAGTAGATAATATTCAAATTTCGCCTTCAGGTAATTACGTTACGTATCGTTTAAGTACGTATCCGAAAGAATTGGAAACACAAATCCAGCATCCGATCTCTACTGATGGTCATGCATACGTTTCCAAGGCGCGTTCCAAGGTACACGACGAAGACCCATCACACCGACTTGGCATCTACAACCGCAAGCGTGATAACATGTATTACCTTGATCTAAGCAAGTTAAAGGATATTCGAAAGAAGCCTGCTTATCTCAACGATACAACGCCTTATGCACAGGATCGTAATGTGATCATACATCGACTCAAATTTTCTCCCGATGGAGATCGTGCCCTGGCGGATATTCGCTCCTACGATAATAAAGACCGATGGATCATTGTCATCGACCTAGAAAATGGGAATTTTGAGACCATTAGTCACCAACACGACGAAGCATGGATTGGTGGTCCGGGTATTTCATCTTGGAACATGGTAGAAGGAACATTGGATTATACCCTTGATGGCAAATCCTGTTATTTTCAATCTGAAGAAAGTGGATACAGCCATGTATACTTATACAATTTTGCAACTAAAAATACGAAGGCGCTCACCGAAGGTAAATGGGAAGTGCATGAGGTGCTTGCTTCCGGGAACGGAAAAACGCTCTACATCACTGCCAACGCAACGCATCCGGGCAATCGCGGATTTTATCATTTGGATTTGAACAGCGGCAAGCTAACACCAATTTTAACCAAGGAAGGATACCACGAAGTGCACGTATCACCTGACGAAAAAATGCTTGCTGTCCGTTATTCCAATGCCAACACGCCATGGGAATTGTTTGTCTGTGAAAACAAGCCCGGAACAGCCATGAAGCAGATCACCAAATCCACCACTAAGCAATTCAACACATACGCTTGGCGTAATCCGGAAGTGATCACCTTCAAGGCCTCTGATGGGAAAGAAGTTTACGCCAGACTCTACGAAAATAAAGCGGATCAGCGCACCGACAAGCCCGCGGTGATCTTCGTGCATGGAGCAGGATATCTACAAAACGCACACCACTACTGGAGTTCCTATCATCGCGAGTACATGTTCCACAATTATTTGGTCGACAATGGATTTACGGTTTTAGATATTGATTATCGTGCCAGTGAAGGATACGGCAGAGACTACCGCACAGCGATCTATAGACATATGGGCGGAAGAGATCTGCAAGATCACATTGACGGAAAAAAATACCTGGTCGAAAATTGTAGCGTTTCTGCAGAAAAAGTGGGTATTTATGGTGGGTCGTATGGGGGATTCATCACCCTGATGGCGCTTTTCACGGCCCCAAAAGAATTTCAATGCGGAGCTGCACTGCGCGCCGTTACTGATTGGTCGCACTACAACCACGAGTATACGAGCAACATTTTAAATTATCCGTCAACAGACCCGGAGGCCTACAAAAGAAGTTCTCCAATCTATCACACGACTGGACTTGAACGTCCGCTATTATTACTTCACGGTTTAGTTGACGACAATGTTCAGGTTCAGGATATTTTTAGACTTTCCGAAAAGCTGATCGAACAAGGAAAGGAAACATTTGACATGATGCTCTACCCCGTGGAAGCCCATGGTTTCAAACAAAGCTATTCCTGGTATGACGAATACCGCAGGATCTATGAATTAATGTATAAGCACTTAAAATAAAAGCACAAAAATGACTGTTCGCGAATTGAAAGACGCTGAAGAAATGCTGCGTTATATCGATGTTTTACAAGAATTGTATCCAAGTTTGACTGCAGAAGAATATAAAAAAGATTTGGAGACTATGCTTCCCAACAATCGTTACGGACAAGTAGCGGTTTTCGATGGAGAAACATGTGTAGGTATCAGCGGTTTTTGGATCGGAACGAAACTTTGGTGTGGCAAATACCTGGAAATTGACAATTTGGTGGTAAGTGCGAAAAGTAGATCAAAAGGAGCCGGCAAATTACTTTTCGAGTATTTAAGCAAAAAAGCAGAGGAGGAAAAGTGCTCGATGATGGCGTTGGACTCATACACCAGTAATTTCAAGGCGCACAAATTCTTTTACAACGAAGGTTTTGGCCCGAAAGGATTTCACTTTGTAAAGGTGCTGGACAAAGATCAGATCAGGTAATTTGGCTTAATTTATTCACTTGGCCTAAAACCGTAAAAGTTTAACCTATTTTAATTTTCCTATTGTACGAAATGAACTTTTCGCTTAACTTAAAGTGAAAATATTTTTTTTCATGTTACCTACCATCTACCTCAATAGTCAGCAAATTGGTCTAAAACACTACTGTTTTGCAAGTTTCAAATACAACACATTTATCTACCAAAAATTCAGGTCGCTGGAAAATTGTCAATGGGACAAAAACGCCCGTGCATTCAGGTTCGACGAAGAATTACTTAGCGTAGATGAGCTCTATGAGCATTTTAAAGGTTTCGCCAACTTCTCAACCTCCAAAGAGATCATTCCTTCTGTGGAATCTGAAAAGGACCGTTTGCGTCCGGCCGATTTTTTGGAACCCCTTACACAAGAAGCCGCCGCCGCCATACATGAATTCAGAAATTATTTGTTTACACGGCGATATAGTGAGAATACAGTGAAGACATACACCGATACGCTCAGCATTTTTTTCAGGTATTTTGCCACGAAAAAAATTGATGCCATTGAGAATGAGGATTTGATTCAATTCAACGTTCAGTACATATTGAAAAACGGATTTTCCTCCTCGTATCAGAATCAAGTGGTTAATGCTTTAAAGCTGTTTTATTCGTTTCGCAATACCGTTCACTTGGACGTCGAGCTCATCGATCGACCGAAATCCTGCTACACCTTGCCGATAGTGTTGAGTTTGGAAGAAGTGGAAAGACTATTGAACGGCTGCACCAATTTGAAGCACCGTTGTATGCTAGTGTTGATTTACTCCTGCGGTTTGCGTCGCAGTGAATTACTGAAATTGCGTATTCGCGATATTGATTCCCAGCGCATGGTTATACACCTTCACGCCGCCAAGGGACAGAAGGATAGAATTGTTCCCCTCTCTCCCACTACGCTATCTATTTTACGCAACTATTTCAAGGCATATCGACCAAATGTATTTCTCTTCAACGGCGACGACGGCGGAAAATACTCACCGACCAGTTTGCAGAACGTATTTCGGAAAGCTGTCCGCAAGGCACGCATCACAAAAAAATGCACCTTGCACACGCTGCGACACTCTTATGCCACCCATTTAATGGAAAGCGGCATTAACCTTCGGTACATTCAGGAATTGCTGGGCCACAGCAGTCCTAAAACCACACAAATTTACACGCACGTCACCAGCGAAGACAGTCGCAAGATCGAAAGCCCAATAGAAAAAATAAACATCAACATCTAAGCATACAACGTGGTACAATATTTCATACATTTGGACATATTGTACCATAAAATCACCCTTTGTGGTACATATAAGTAAGTTATGGGTAAGTGCCGCGAAGAACCGTATATCGTTCTAATGGATCGGGTGCTTATCGGAAACTTTTTCCCCTTGCTTTTCTGTGTTTAAACAAGAGTCCCTACTCTTGAAGAAATTGATGTAATGTGTGTATAAGGCAACACCCATACATTAGCACAGAAAAAGCTGCGGAGAATTCGGCAAAGGATTGTGTTCTTTCAATCGGTTGGTCTGTTAAGGGAGAAAAACTGACAAACATACCC
>JBFHIN010000226.1:0-4042 GCA_041596415.1 Crocinitomicaceae bacterium
TATACTTTGAGAAAACCATCAAATTTGATCACCTCTCCTTTTGCAGTGAAATGTTCATTTATCTTATCAGCTCCAATTTTAATGGTTGTTCTCTCCAATTGAGCTGCAGCCATTTGTGAAGAGATAGATCTTTTCCAAATTAAATCATACAGTTTTTCCTGATCACGCTCTCCTTCAATAGAATGCGCCGAAAAATCAGTAGGTCGGATAGCCTCATGAGCCTCCTGTGCATTTGTATTTTTATTGGTATAACGTTTCGGATTGGAATACTCCTTACCATACGCCTTTTCTATTTCAGCTTTTGCCCCTGAAATTGCCTGATCAGAGAAATTCACGGAATCCGTTCTCATATAAGTGATGAACCCTGCTTCGTATAAGCGTTGTGCCACGGACATTGTACGGGATACAGAAAACCCCAGTTTTAGACTCGCTTCTTGCTGTAACGTAGATGTCGTAAATGGCGCTGAAGGACTTTTTGTAGCCGGCTTCTGTTGAACATCGATCACCTCGAATGAGACATCTGCACATTTAGACAGAAATTCTTCGACCTCTTTTAGCGAAGAAAATTGCATATTCAGTTCAGATTTCAACTTTCCATTTTCAGCTATAAAATGTCCGTTAATTCTGTAAAAACTCTTCGTGCTATGCTTATCAATTTCTCTTTCACGTTCAACAATCAATCGCACCGCCACCGACTGCACTCTTCCTGCTGATAAGCTTGGTCGTACTTTTTTCCAAAGCACCGGAGATAATTCAAAACCTACCAAGCGATCCAATACGCGCCTGGCCTGTTGCGCATCTACGAGTTCCTTATTTATGGTTCTTGGATTTTCAATCGCTTTAAGAATTGCAGTCTTTGTGATCTCATTAAACGTAATACGTTTGGTATCCTTTTTTTCCAGTTTTAAGGTTTCAAAAAGATGCCAAGAAATTGCTTCTCCTTCACGATCCTCATCCGTTGCTAACCAAACCGTTTCAGCTTCCTTTGCCAGTTTTTTCAATTCTGCCACTACCTGTTTTTTGTCGGCAGTAACTTCATATTGCGGTTGGAAATTATTTTCGATTTCAATGGCCAATCCCTTCTTTGCCAAATCGCGCACATGTCCGAAACTCGACTTCACAACGAAGTCTTTACCCAGATACCCTTCTATGGTTTTTGCCTTTGCTGGAGACTCGACAATTACAAGATTTTTGGCCATTTTATGCTATTTAGAATTCAATAATAGTTGGGCAAAAATAAGTTTATTTCTATGCAAAATACAAATTGCTTCAATGAGTGCGATTTTTTATTCAACCTACAAATGCCCATTTTCGAATGATTGATCTGAAGAAAATGAGCCAAAAAAATAAGGTTAAAAACCTCAAAATAATGTACTGACATTTTGGCACACGAATCAATTTTGGTTACTTTTGTGCTCTTATTAGAGGCAATTTTTAATGATGGAAGGATACAACAAAGAAATGGATGAGGCGAGGCAAGGTGAAGCAATGCTACTCCCTACAGAAAGCACCGGAGAAAAGAAATTATATCTGGAAAGTTATGGGTGTGCAATGAACTTTGCCGATAGTGAGGTGGTTGCGTCAATTCTTTCTGAGAAAGGATTTAGTACAACACGCAATGTTGATGAGGCGGATGTGATCCTTATCAACACTTGTTCAATTCGCGATAATGCTGAAGCGCGAGTTCGCAATCGTTTGGGCGAGCTTGGAGCAAAAAAAAGACAGAATCCTGATCTAGTCGTAGGAATTTTGGGTTGCATGGCTGAACGTTTAAAAAAAGCCTTACTTGAGGAAGAAAAATTGGTTGATCTGGTTGCAGGCCCCGACGCCTACCGCGACCTTCCAAATCTTATTGACGAAGTTGGTACAGGACAAAAAGCCGTGAATGTGCTACTATCCAGAGACGAAACTTATGCAGATATCGCTCCTGTACGTTTGGATCAAGGTGGTGTTTCCGCTTTTGTTTCCATTACCCGTGGCTGCGATAATATGTGTTCGTTTTGTGTTGTGCCATTTACTCGTGGTAGAGAACGCTCAAGAGATCCTCAAACTATAGTTGAAGAATGTAAAGACCTATTTAATAAAGGATATCGTGAAGTAACTTTATTGGGTCAAAACGTAGATAGTTATCGTTGGAACCTTACCTCCAAAGGAGAGATCAAGGACCCAGCTATACCAACCACCAATTTTGCGCAGCTCATGGAAATGGTTGCGATGGTATCTCCTGATTTGAGAATACGTTTCTCCACTTCTCATCCAAAGGATATGACCGATGATGTTTTGCATGTTATGGCCAAATATGAAAACATCTGCAATTACATCCATCTACCTGTTCAATCCGGTAACACCGATGTTTTGGCAAGAATGAATAGAGGTTACTCCAGAGAATGGTATTTAGAAAGAATTGATGCCATTCGCAGAATCATTCCTGGATGTGCCATTTCTACAGACATTATCTCAGGATTTTGCGGTGAAACAGAAGAAGAGCACAAAGATACCTTGAGCTTAATGAAAGAGGTCGGATTTAATCTGGCCTATATGTATAAATATTCGGAACGACCTAAAACCTTGGCAGAAAGAAAATTCGAAGATGACGTTCCCGAGGATGTAAAAGGAAGGCGACTTATTGAAATCATAGATATTCAGCGAGAAAATTCCATGAAATCGAACCAAAAACAAATTGGTGAAGTTCAAAAGATCTTGGTTGAAGGATTCTCAAAAAGATCTGAAGAATTTATGTCTGGAAGAAACGGTAATAACACCATGGTCGTATTTCCTGCCACAGGAGTTCAGAAAGGTCAATACGTCATGGTAAAAATAAACGATTGTACTTCGGCAACTTTGCTCGGAGAGATCGTTGAAAATGTTCCTGAATTAGTATAAAGGATGAATTTACAGCAGGTAAAACAGCGATTTGGAATCATAGGAAATGCTCCGTTGCTCAACAGGGCGTTGGAAGTCGCCATTCAAGTGGCACCAACTGATATTTCAGTGCTGGTTACCGGTGAAAGTGGTGTTGGTAAGGAAATCATTCCTCAAGTAATTCATCAGCTAAGCTCACGTAAACATGGTGAGTATATCGCCGTAAACTGCGGAGCTATTCCTGAAGGGACAATTGATTCCGAACTTTTCGGACATGAAAAAGGATCTTTTACAGGTGCGCATGGAAGTCGTCAGGGTTATTTTGAGGTTGCGAATGGTGGAACCATCTTTTTGGACGAAGTTGCAGAACTCCCAATGCAAACACAAGTTCGATTACTTCGTGTATTGGAGACCGGAGAATTCATACGTGTTGGTTCATCAAAAGTGATCAAAACAAATGTACGTGTTGTAGCTGCGACCAACGAAAATATGCAACGAGCAATTGCTTCAGGAAAATTCAGAGAAGATCTATTTTATCGCTTAAGCACAGTTCCCATTAATTTACCACCACTTAGACAACGTCAAGAGGATATTCATTTATTATTTCGAAAATTTGCCAGCGACTTTGCTGATAAGTATCGCATGCCGACCGTTAAATTAACCGATGATGCGGTGCATGTGCTTAACTCCTACGGTTGGCCGGGAAATATTCGACAACTTAAAAATTTGGTAGAACAAATTTCTGTTATTGAAACTAAAAGAGAAATTGATGCCATCACCTTGAGTCACTATCTACCTAGTGAGAACAAGAAGACACCTGCATTACTCAACGATGTGGCTACAGATAATTTTTCTGACAGAGAATTAATGTACAAGTTCCTTTTTGACATGAAAAAGGATCTCTCTGAGTTGAAAAAATTGGTGGTAGACATGATCCAACATGGTGGATACAGCAACTTGAGTTCTGATCATACCGAAACCATTAATCGACTTTATCAGGAGATGAATCCAAGCGTTGGACAACGTGCACTTCCCCCTGTTGTGCATGAGACACATGAGGAAAAGTTTGATCACGAGGATGATTACGAGACGCACGAAGAAGTGGAAGAATCGCTGTCATTAGAGGAAAGAGAAAAGGATTTGATCATAAAGGCACTTGAAAAGCACAAAGGAAAAAGAA
>JBFHIN010000227.1:0-4036 GCA_041596415.1 Crocinitomicaceae bacterium
AGAACGTTGATGTACTCATGCTCACTGCGTTTGTATGCTAAATCGTCAGCTGTTTTGTTTACATAGAAACACGCCGCTGCTTCGGTATAGACGGATTCCGCTAGTCCAATCAAATCTAATGCGACGTTCGTGTTGGCCAAATCCTCTTCCAGAAAAGGCCCTTTGCTACTATATTCACTTAGTCGGTGACTCAAGATCAATGCATTGTCGGCAATTTGCAAATAGTAAAGTCGTTTAGCTTCCATGTCTTACATGTTTTTCACCCCTTCAGGTAATTGGTAAAAGGTTGGATGACGATAGATCTTATCTCCATTGGCCTCAAAGAAATACGCTTTTTCATTTTCTGAGATAGCCACGATTTGATGGCTAGGTACGATCCAAATTGAAGTGCCTTCACCTCTTCTGGTATATACGTCGCGCGCATTTTCGATAGCCATATTCTTATCGAATGCATGTAAACTTCCGACATGTTTATAAGTTTGACCCGGTTTGGATTGGATAAAGACCTCCCACAAGCGGCCTTGATTTTCTTTTATTTCCATCTTAGATATTAGTAGATTCCTTTTATTTTGTATTTGTTATCGGCATATTCGAAAGAGTCACCTTCAGTTTTGTTCGACATTACTGAGTAAATAGGTGAATCTGTTGAGATGCCTACCACACGCATGCCATCGAAGTCGGAGGGCATAGCCGCATGACCAATAAAGAAGGTCAGCTCATCTGTTATAACTAGCGCTCCCGGTTCAACCTTACTTTTCCCACTGACATCCAAATTTTCTAATTGTCGAAGTTCATTTTCTGCTCTGGATAACTTTTCGGTAAACAAAAGTTTCATTTCTGTAGCTTCTGCCTGATGGGAAAAATCTTCCGGATCAATAGTATCACTTTCATCAATGTCTGCCATAGACATTACAGAGCTAAGTTTATCCTTCGTGTTCAGAATTACCTGGTTTTGAAGTTCAACGAAATGTTGTTTTAATGTTTGCTTATTCATATCAATTAAATTTATTTCCTGCTATAAGTGCTGTTGCCCTCACCCATGCGCCCTGGTCGTGGGCGGCTTTGTGATGCGCCAATCTTTCTGTATTACAAGGACCATTACCACGCACAACTTCCCAAAACTCGACCCAATCAATATCACCGTGATGATAAATCCCATTTTCATCAAGATACAACTTTGGATCGGGAATTTCAAGTCCAATTAAGTGAGCTTGTGGAATTGTCTTTTGAATGAACTTTTCACGCAGTTGGTCATTCGATTCTCGTTTGATCTTCCATTTCATGGCTAGTGAAGAGTGTGTAGATTCGTTGTCGTGCGGACCAAACATCATCAGTGCCGGCCACCACCATCTATTCAAGGCATCTTGCGCCATATTCTGTTGGTCTTTCGTTCCATTCATCATGCGCCACATGATCTCATACCCTTGTCGTTGGTGAAAGGATTCCTCCTTGCATATTTTTACCATTGCTCTGGCGTAAGGTCCGTAAGAAGTGCGTTGAAGCGATACTTGATTCGTTATGGCAGCACCGTCCACTAACCATCCGATAGCCCCAATATCAGCCCAATTCAAAGTAGGGTAGTTGAAGACAGATGAATATTTTGCCTTTCCTTGGTGTAAAAGTTCAATAAATTCATCTCGGCTAACACCTAAGGTTTCGGCTGCACTATAAAGATAAAGCCCGTGACCACCTTCATCTTGAATTTTGGCAAGCAATATTTTTTTACTGCGCAATGAGGGAGCTCTTGTGATCCAGTTTCCTTCCGGTTGCATGCCAATTACTTCAGAATGTGCGTGCTGAGAGATTTGACGAATTAAATGCTCACGATACTCAAGTGGCATCCAATCGCGCGGTTCGATCTTTATTTCGTTTTCAATTTTAGCTTCAAATGCTAAAAGCGCTTTATCTTCAATTACTTCAGTGGACATCTTAATTACGTAAATGTTTACACTGACAAAGATGGAGCAGTTACCAATCAAACAAAATGACCTTCTACAAATTAAAAGATGATTAATGTCATGATTTTACTACAATGAAATCACGACTTTTGTAACGTAACCTAGGTGACAGAAATGGGAAATTCTACACCTTACCTTTAGGTATAATTTGAAGAAATGTTTAAGAAAGGAAGTAAGTTATTTAGCATTTTTAATAATAAATGTCCAAGATGTCATGAGGGTGAGTTTTTAGCTCATCCGCCGTATGACTTGAAGCATATGGGAGAGATTCATGCGCATTGTTCGGTATGCGGTTTGAAATATGCCAAGGAACCCGGCTTTTACTATGGAGCGATGTATGTAGCCTATGCCTTGGGTGTAGCGCTCTTCGTAACCTTATGGACATCCTTCAATTTGTTTTTTAAAGGTTTGTCTACAGGTTGGCAAATAGGGATCATCATTTTTGCCACGGTGGTTTTATCTCCTTATTTTTATGCACTGTCCAAGATAATTTGGGCGAATATGTTCATAAAATACGATAAAGAAGCCACTGATGCCAGATAAGGAAGGATTGATCAAAGAAGCTTTAGGATATTTGTTGGAAGAGCCTTTGCTCCAAGAAATTGGTCAAGTTTCACGCTATAAGCAAGTCAAAGCTCAAGAAGTCATAATAAATGTAGGTGAAGAATTTAATTGGATGCCAATTGTAATCCACGGGTCTATAAAAGTTTCCAGAGAAAATGATGAGGGCAATGAATTGTTACTCTATTATATAGAAGGCGGGGACACTTGCGCCATGACCTTACAATGCTGTATGCGTAAAACAAAAAGTGAGATCAAAGCAACGGCCATGGAGGATTCTGAGCTTTTGATGATTCCGATCGAAAAAACGGAGCAATGGATGCAGGACTACCGAAGTTGGCGTGAATACATTCTTCAAAGTTATCATACCAGATTAACTGAAATGATGGAGACAGTTGATGCCATTGCTTTTATGCGCTTGGATGAACGTTTATTGAAGTATTTAAAGGATCAGGCCAAATTGTTGGGTAGTTTAGAGATCATTCATACACATCAACAGATCGCGGAGGACCTGCATTCATCGAGAGTTGTGATTTCCAGATTGTTAAAACAATTGGAAGTAAAAGGCCTGTTAACACTGCATAGGAACAAAATTATTTTATCAGAAATTTAGTTTAAAAATTTAATCAAAACCAACCATTTTGTTAGGATTAACGTTTTGAAGTGTTATATTTGACAATTGAATAAAACTAAAATCATTAATTATGAAAAAAATCTTACTTTCTATTTCTGCTTTAATGACGGTAGCGTCGTTAAATGCACAAACAAATGTTTTAACAGCTAATGATGCTGCGACTTTCGGAACTTGGTCTACTGCTGATGTTGATGCGGATACTTACGATTGGGGTATTTATGATTTCGCTGCGTCTACTGCAACGCACTTGAATCCGCTAGGTGAGGCAGCAGGTTCTCAATCTTGGGATCCAACTGCAGGACCTTTAACTCCGGATAACTTGTTGATTTCTCCAGCTACAACTTTGCCAGCTTCTTCAGCTTTTACGTCAATGACGTTAACTTGGGATGCTGCTTCAGCTGAAGATGCAGGTTCTTCTTGGGCTGCTGAAACTTACTCAGTATATTTAGTTACAGACCCAAATACAGTTGCCGCTGCTACTCCAGTATGGACAGGAACTCTTGCAGATGGAGGTACTGTTTACAATCAAAGTGTTGACATTGCTGGTTATGCTGGTACTACTTCGTATTTGGTTTTCAGACACCACAACACAAATGACATGAATTTGTTGGTGATCGATAACGTTTCAATTGACTACGTTCCTAATTCAGCGTCAATCAATGAAAACACATTGACTGCATCGGTTTACCCTAACCCTGCAAATGATGTATTGAACATCAAATTGAATGAGAATGCTACTTCGGTTTCAATCATTGGATTGGATGGAAAAGTTGTTGCTACTCAACATGTAAACGCTACAACTGCACAAGTTAATGTTTCTAACTTGGTTGCTGGAGTATACGTATACGAAATCGTTGCTGAAAACGGTGCTATCGTTCGTAAC
>JBFHIN010000228.1:0-4033 GCA_041596415.1 Crocinitomicaceae bacterium
ATGTTGCGGAAATATTAAGCGACTACGAAGGTAAATTATTGAAGAATGTACGCGCGTTTTCGGAAAATTCAGAGAAGATGGGTGATATCGTTATTACAAAGTACGGTCTTGAAGGAGCACCAATTTATGCAATGAATTTACCTTATCGTGAAGGTAAGTCTGTGTATCTGGATTTCAAGCCCGATCTAAGTAGCGAGGAATTGCTAAACAAAATTTCTAAAGGAAAGACCATAACGGATGGGCTAAAATATGCAAAGATTCATCCTGCAATAATACATTTACTTAAAAATATACTGGATAGAAATACATTCATTAAAACAGAAGAATTAGTAGCAAAGATCAAGCAATTTAAGTTGAATATTGCGGGTGTACGTCCGGTAGATGAGGTGATATCTACTGTAGGTGGTGTTTCCATGAACGAAATAGATTCAACTTTTGCCTTAAATATTTCCGAAAATATTTTCTGTGTTGGAGAAATGCTTGATTGGGACGCACCAACCGGAGGCTATCTCATTCAGGGAGCTGTTTCTAGTGGAGCTGTCGCAGCAAATGAAATCGTAAAACGAATTAATTCTGATCGATCCTAGGTAGATTGATCATCTCTTTGACAATAAAACTTGTTGGGAAATCTTTGGCAAGATTCTCTTTAACGCGCTCTGCTTCAAGTAAGGTGCGAAAATCGCCAACCTTCAAAAAGTAATTCGGTGCATTGTAAATCACGTATGTATCAACTTTTGGGAATAAAGCAATGAACTTAGACCTAGCTTCGTCAACAGCTTTGCGCTCGGAATCAAAAAATAATTGAACACGATATCCTACCAATTGAGGTGAAGTAGCGGGTGGAATTACCATTCCCTGTTTTTTAACAAGCGCATCAATTCTGTTGTCCTTGATGATTGTAACATCACCTGTTTGTGCATTCGAGGTGAATAGGATGCAAATGGCAGATAAGGTGAGATAAATTGTTTTTTTCATACGTGGAACTTTAGACAAAAATAGTGATCTTCTCTTTGCAAGGAATATGCCATTCATTTTTTATTATAAAAGTTATGTTAAAATTGGATTAATTCTGTGCTAATCAGCTTTTGACAAAATTTACTTATTTAGAATGAATTTAAATTAGGCTCTGCGAGAGTAAAATTGTCATAAAACTGTCACCAAATGATGCGATTCTTCTAAATTTGCTTCCGTCAAATACAGTTGTTTTGGCGTTAGACTTACAGTTTATTACATGAAAATATCTAGTAGTCAGATGTTTAGAAACTTTAGAAATTGGTGTTTTAGTGCTCTTACATTAGCGTTAGTAGCAGGAACAACCACAGCTTATTCTCAGGGTGAGGCATTATTTAAATCAAAATGTGCCAGCTGTCACCAACCACACAAGAATGGTACCGGACCGAAATTATTCCAGGTGCGTCAGAAATGGTCTGACGGAGGAGCTAAAGAAGGCTCCATTTACCAATGGGTAAATAATTGGCAGGTAGCTGCAGCAAATGATCCATATGCTCAAACAGTATCGGCTTGGTCGCCAACTGCCATGAGTGCATTTCCTGAATTGAAAAAGGAAGATGTTGATGCAATTTTAGATTGGGTTGATACTCAAGCTGAGCCAGGGTCGGAAGGTGCTGAGGCAGGTTCAGGTGATGTAGGTGCAGCAGGTTCGTCAGAAGATGAGTCATCCAATACTTGGATCTGGTTGCTTTTAGGTGTTGTATTCGTTACAATCATCTTGGCTGTTGGAGGTGTTCGTCGCCAATTGCGATTTGCAGCTGCTGAAAGTGAGGGTGAAGAAGTAAAAGATAATCTAACTTACGCTGAAGAATTAAGAGCTTTGGCATGGAAATATCGCTTGCAAGTTGGTTTAGCTACATTAGTGGTAGTTATTGGTGTTGTTGTAAGCCTTTTCTTAGGGTTATACAGTATTGGTGTTGTTGAAGAATACCAACCTTCTCAACCAATTGCATTCCCTCACGCAATACACGCTGGTACAAACGGAATTGATTGTAAGTATTGTCATAACTCAGTAACTAAATCAAAGTCTGCCGGTTTGCCTACGGTTAACGTATGTATGAACTGTCACAAGCAGATCAACGGTAGAACGCCTGAACAACAAGTACAAATTGCTAAAATCTATGAAGCAGCAGGATGGAATCCTGAAGGTGCTGGTGCCTACACCGGGAAAACTAAGCCAATCGTTTGGAACAAAGTACACGTTCTTCCTGATCACGTATATTTCAATCACTCTCAACACGTTGTAGTTGGTGGAATCGATTGTAAGCAATGTCACGGTGATATGACAAAAATGACTGAAACTGCAAAAGTTCAGAAAGTGTCAGACCTGAATAAGATCGAAGGGAACGTTGTGTTAACTAAACCAACCCTTACTATGGGATGGTGTATTGAGTGTCACGGAGCTAAAGAAATTTCTACGGGTTCTATCGACACGAAAAATGACGGTTACTATAATGAAATTCATAAGCGTTTATTGAACAACGATAAGTCACTTTACGAAAAATACCTGAAAGATGGTAAAGTAACAGTAAGTGAATTAGGCGGTTGGGAATGTGCTAAGTGTCACTATTAATTTACGAATCGAAGAAGTCGAAATAAGCATATGGCAATGACTAGAAAATATTGGAAGGGTCTTGAAGAATTAAATGAGACTCCAGCGTTCCTAAAATCGAAGGAACAAGAATTTCCATCGGAAATGTCGGTAGAAGAATTCTTAGGTGATGAGAATTTGAAAGAAACATCGACAGCTCGTCGTGACTTTTTAAAGTTTTTAGGTTTTAGCGTTGCAGCAGCAACTGTTGCAGCCTGTGAAGCGCCTGTTACTAAAGCAATTCCATACGTAAATAAACCGGAGGATGTAACTCCGGGTATGCCAACTTGGTATGCTTCTACGTATTATGATGGGATGTCTTACGCAAGTATTTTAGTAAAAACGCGTGAAGGTCGTCCAATCTATATTAAAGGAAATAAAGATTACGGAATCACCAATGGTGGAACTAATGCACAGATCATCGCATCTGTATTAGGGTTATACGATTCTGCTCGTTTGCAAGGTCCAACTGTTACAGGCGAATCTAAATCTTGGTCTGACGTTGATGCTATGATTGTGAGCGCTTTGAAATCTTCAAAGAAAGTTACGTTAGTATCAAACACCTTGATCAGCCCTTCAATGTCATTTGCATTGACAGATTTAGCGGCTGCAATTGGAACGGAAAAATTTGAGCACATTCAATACGACGCAGTTTCTTATTCAGGGATACGTCAAGCAAATATGGCTAGCTTCGGAAGTGAAGTGATACCTTGCTACGATTTCTCGATGGCAAAAACTATTGTTAGTGTTGGAGCAGATTTCTTGAATTCTTGGTTAATGCCAACAAAATTTGCAACTGAATATGGTACGCGTCGCAATCCTGATGGGGAGTGGATGTCCAAGCACTTTCAGTTCGAGTCAACAATGTCAATTACTGGGTCAAATGCGGATTACCGCGGTATGATCAAGCCTTCTGAGCAAGGAAAAGTGTTGGCATATATATTAAAAGCTTTTAATGTTTCTACAGGTGTATCAACGGATTTATCGAAAGAAACACAAAAAGTTGCTGATGAAGCGATCAAATCCTTAAAAGCTTCAAAAGGAGCTTCGCTTGTAGTTGCTGGTTCCAATAATAAAGGTGTTCAAATATTAGCCAATAAGTTGAATGCTGTACTTGGTAATTATGGTACAACCATCGATCTTTCTAATCCTGTGAACTTATTTAAGTCGGAGGATGCTAAGATGAATAAATTTGTAAATGATGTTATCGCAGGAAAAGCTGCTGATACCGTTATTTTCTACGGTGTTAACCCTGTTTACACACTACCTAACGGTAAAGCATTTGGTGATGCACTTTCTAAGATTTCGAATACGGTTTCATTAAGCATGTATGCAGATGAAACGGCTTCAAGATGTAAGATTGTTGCCCCTGATCATCATGCACTAGAGCAATGGATGGATCATAATCCGGTTATGAATCATTATGCTTTA
>JBFHIN010000229.1:0-4015 GCA_041596415.1 Crocinitomicaceae bacterium
ACATTGTAAATAATCATGCTGCAAAGTTAGCCAATTATCAACTCATTGCATAATACTCCTCTTTTACAACTTAAAACCCAGTGCATTGTTGAATTTTCCTATTTTTGTCCAAAAATTAGAATATGCTTCAATCCATGACCGGTTTTGGTAAAACTACCGGAACATACCAGGGTAAAAAGGTTTCTGTAGAGGTTAGGTCGCTTAACAGCAAATCTCTCGACCTGAATGTACGCATTGCGTCAACATACAGGGAATTGGAACCGATTATCCGATCGACCGTTGCGCATTCACTTGATCGCGGAAAGGTTGATGTGATGGTAAATCTGGACAGTACCGGAGATTTAAAATCAGTGGTCGTTAATAAGGATTTGGCAAGCGCTTATTACAAAGATCTGAAAGAAGTAAATGCACTTATCGGTGAGGAAAGCAGTGATTACCTAGCCTTGATCATGCGTTTACCGGATATTCTCGTGAACACGCGCGAAGAAATTGACGAAGCAGAAAAAGAATGGATCCTTGAATTATTGCAATCAGCCTGTACTCAGCTCAATGAATTCAGACGACAAGAGGGTGTTGCCCTGGAAAAAGAATTCGACTTACGCATTTCCGATATCAGACAATTGCTTCATGAAGTACCCAAGTACGAGCACGCCAGAATAGATGTTCTTAAAGAGCGCATGCGCAAAGGACTAGAAGAATTGGAAAATGTTAATTACGATGCTAACCGCTTAGAACAAGAACTGATCTATTACATCGAGAAATTAGATGTTTCGGAAGAGAAAATGCGTTTGGCCAATCATCTGGACTTCTTTCAGGAAACCATGAAGTTACCTTTTTGTGGTAAAAAATTGGGATTCATCGCTCAAGAAATTGGACGTGAGATCAATACACTTGGAAGCAAAAGCAATAATGCCGAAATGCAAAAATTGGTTGTTGAAATGAAAGACAATCTAGAAAAAATTAAAGAACAAATTCTCAATACGCTGTAGAATGCAGGAAGTGGTTGGTAAATGCGTCATATTTTCAGCGCCCTCGGGAGCGGGAAAAACAACGATCGTGCATGCCTTATTGAACGCAAACATCGGTCTTGAATTTTCTGTATCCGCTTGTAGTCGTGATCCTCGTCCGATGGAAAAAGATGGTACTGACTATCATTTTCTTGGTCTGGAAGGCTTCAAACAAAAAATTGAAGAAGATGCCTTTGTAGAATGGGAAGAGGTGTATACTCATAATTTTTACGGAACACTTAAATCAGAGATAGAACGCATTTGGAAGAACGGTAAAACTGTTGTTTTCGACGTTGATGTGATCGGTGGCTTGAACCTCAAACGAATTTTCGGAGATAATGCCTTGGCAATTTTCGTTCAACCTCCTTCTTATTCTGAGTTGGAAAAAAGGCTTCGTCACAGGAGCACGGAATCAGAAGAGAAGATTCAACAACGTATGAGCAAAGCCACCAAAGAATTAGAATTTGCCAAAGATTTTGACTATATACTCATCAATGACAACTTGGAAAAAGCTATCGAAAAAGCAAAAGAACTGGTTGTAGATTTTATAAAAAAATGAAAATTGGACTCTATTTTGGGACTTTCAATCCGATTCATGTTGGCCATCTGATCATTGCTAATTACATGGCGTATTACAAAGATCTGGATCAAGTTTGGCTGGTCGTTTCTCCCCAAAATCCACTTAAAGACAAGTTGACCTTACTTCAGGATTATCACCGATTAGCGCTCGTACGTATTGCTATTGAAGATAATCAAAAACTCAAAGCTTGTGACGAGGAGTTCCATTTACCCAAGCCAAGTTTCACGGCAACAACACTGGCCTATCTCAAGGAAAAATATCCGGACTACGAATTTTCGCTCATCATGGGTGAGGATAATCTGCGTACCTTACATAAATGGCGCAATTTCGAAGTTATTTTAGATAAGCATAAGATCTACGTTTATCCACGGGTGTTGACGCTTCAAGAAGAAGATGAACTCAATGAACTTAAATCTTTCAACACTTCGCCACATCATGACCATCCTAATGTTGTTCACTGTTTGGATGTCCCAGTTATGAAAGTTTCTTCCAGTTTTGTTCGACAAGCCATCAAAGAGAATAGAGATGTTCGCTACCTGCTGACCGATCCGGTGCACAAGTATGTAGAAGAAATGCACTTCTATCGTTAAATTCAGCTTCACTTTCCGGGAATTTCTGCACAGAAATTATTATCTTATAACAAATGTGCAATTATGGTATTCACTGATCGTATAGAGGCGGCAGAATTATTGTCAGACAAACTTCAGCAGTATGCGGACGGAGATGGAGTACTATTAGCAATTCCTCGTGGCGGTGTTCCCTTAGGCTATGTTCTTTCGAAAAACTTAAACCTTCCGCTTGATCTTGTTCTTTCAAAAAAGATTGGTCATCCGAATAACCCGGAGTACGCCATTGGTTCTGTCACAGAAGATACCCAAATTCTAAATGAACACTATGCTGCTATCTATCAGGAGTATATTGAAAATGAAACGGATAGGCTGCGCGCCGAACTCAAAAAAAAACGCCTTGATCTCATGGGACATGCGGCACTTCCTTCCGTAAAAAATAAGATTGTGATCATTGTAGATGATGGCGTAGCAACGGGAAGCACCATTCTGGCATCCATCGCAAGTTTACGTAAACAAAGTCCATCAAAGATAGTTGTGGCAGTGCCTGTTTCTCCTCTTGACGCTGCAAAGGAACTAAGTCAGGCCGCAGATGAATTCATTTGTCTTTACCAGCCATCTCATTTCAGAGGCGTTGGTCAATTTTATCAACATTTTGATCAAGTGAGCGATGAACGGGTGAAAGAATTTATGGAAGAAATTCAACGAGGGAAAAAGTAATTCATTTATCGCAGTTTCATGTAAGGATGTAAGGATACTTCTTCTAAAACAACATCATACACCCTAATTTTTGCGTTCTTTTTGTCCGGATTCCAAAAATAAAGTTTCGTAACGTTTTCCCCACTGAAATGGTATGTTGCATCTAGCTTTTCACCGTTCTTCAGTACCTTATTACTGTAATCTTGAGCTCCATTAGCGTCGTAATTCAAGTGCACGTGATCGCCAGAAACTTCAAATTTGAATTGTACGTTTGAATTTTTTATGTTCTTTGGCAAAAGTACATGAATGTCGTAAAATTCATGGGAAGCGTCTATTACATAAGTAGTATCTATCTTCAACTCCTTCATTTTGCTTTGCACTGGTATCTGTTTGTTCAGTGGAACGTACTGATAAACTACCACTCCTTCCACCTCCCCGTATCGATCATCCACTTGTTCAGAAGAGACAAACTCTTTGATTTTTACGAATTCCGGAATCTGAGACAAAATGTCCAGGGAAATATTTGCTTCTTGCGGTCCGAAATGGCTATCTCGAACCAATATATCACCCGGTTTGAAATCCTGATGAACAGTTTTTAAAAGATCCTCGTAGGAACTGTGAAACATCTTTTCGTGCTTACCCATCGGGTTCTCACCATAGGAAAAAGACAATAAAGGAAAATGATAATAAATTTTTTGATCGCCCAAATCCAGTGTTTTTAAGTAATCTGCGGCGTTAAGAATCTGTCGGTCTAACGGATCTGCCAATTTAGGATAGTGTTTTGTTCGGATGAGGCTCCAAGACATGATCACACCAAATAGAACTAGAACCGTTTGAAAAGCAATATGTCTTGATTTGGGAATTTTACTGAGGTAATACAGTTGTAACAACACAAAAAGTGGCATTCCTTGCGTTGCGATACGCGTCAAACCCAGTGACCCGTTTTGGCCCGTAGCCCAAAAATAAGAATGTAAAACAACTACTCCGAGAAAAACTCCATAGGCATAAAATGCCCAATTAAACTGTAATTCTTGCCACCTTTTGCGAATCAATAACCATAAAGCGGTGAATACTCCGATTATAGTAACGTAAAGCCCTGGATTACCCAAGTAATTCTTGTACGATAATGCGTAGTGCGACCATGTCCCTTTTCCGTATATGTC
>JBFHIN010000230.1:0-4011 GCA_041596415.1 Crocinitomicaceae bacterium
AAACGCATTTACAGGGATGGACACTTGTTGATTACTATTTGTCAGTGGATCAGGGGTGTCGAATTTGGCCTCAATTATAACTTTTTCTGTTATGTTTAAATCCTTGGCTACAGCCTCATTTACGATAAAATGTACCTCACTTTTCTTTTTTTGAATTCCATCCGAATCTACGGAACCATAAAGCGAGGAACTTACCATAGAAGAAGATTCGATGACGTGCATTACCTGTCCATTAGCATTCAAACAATACATTTTTACAGAACAGTTAAACGGAAAAGCATTTGTAGCTTTTAGAATAAACTCACCTGATTCAGCATATGACCCCTCAAGATCTTGTTTAAATTTGAAATCAAAGGTGTCTTTTAATGTTAAAGCATCTGCTCCTAATTGCAGGGGCATTTGCGCCTTAACTTTTACTTTTAAACGACTATTAGGGAACATTTCATTCCAACCACCGGAGGTATTTCCCCACGGATTCATTTTCAAGTTATAAGAAAACTGTTGTTGACTTCCCAAATTTTCAAGAAAGCTCTCAACATTACTATTACCACCATTGAAGGCAATTGTCTTTACGGAAGGAACCAAGGTATTCCAACTACCTGAGGCAGATGAAAGTGTTATTGGGGTTCCGATCTGAGTAGACGTTAAGCCAACAGTAGAGCCGCTCGAATTCGTGTTACTTAAGGAGTTGATCGTTGCACTTGCGTCAGCTTTAATTCCATTTTCTATGATAACCTCGATACTCGGAGTAGGGATATCAAGTGAACCTGAAACGTATTGATTTAAAAATTCAAGTTGTGCATTTGATGTTTCGCTTATCGTCAAATTTCCAAAATACCCCCTTGCGTAGTCAATAACCACTCCTTGAAAATTAGCTTCAACTTTAAATTGGTTAGAATTATAAATTGTAATACTAGGTCCCATTGGGTCTGTAGTAACAACTAAGCGCGATTGTAACAAGTTGAAACCTCCAGAAGTTGATCCTGTAAGGTCAAATTCATAATCCTTTAAGTCAATTATTGCGTCCGTAATCCCTGGGTTCTCGTTGGTACCCGCAGGCACCGAATAATTTTGTGAAAACTCTACGCCATTCAATGTTACACCTGGAAGTTGTACAGTAAAAAGTGTTTTGGTGGCAATAGGATTATAAATTCTGAATTTTATTTTCCCCTTTTTCAACCTAATTTTTTTCAACTGTAAAGGTTCAATATCGAGCGAATGTTCTTTTATTTCATTGGCAACACTAAAACCTGGAGGTACGGTAAAACTCAAGACACTAATGGAATAAGTTTGTACTATGACCGTATCTGGAATTTGAATAATATCTGAAATACCAAGATCGAGCACCGTTCGAGTAAGATCTACTTGATAATAGCTGGATGTCGTGCTATTGAGCGTTGAGTCATTTACATAATTTTTAAGACTCAAGGTATCATTAACTATCGGTGCAACCCAATTGCTAGTCCAACTAGCTTTCTCTTTACGGCAAGCTGCCAGTGTAATGAAAAGGACGAAGTAAAAAGCTATTCTCACAGTTACAAAACGATTTATGTATCGGAAAGGTTGGCTAAGCACGCTCAAGAATTACGGCATAACCTTGACCCACACCAATACACATGGTCACTAATGCATATCTTTTTCCAGTTTTTTGAAGTTCGATCGCTGCAGAATGTAAGATTCTTGCGCCAGACATTCCCAGTGGATGTCCTAAAGCTATAGCACCCCCATTAGGATTGATGCGTGGATCGTTATCCGCAATTCCGAGTTTTCTAGTACAAGCTAGAACTTGTGCTGCAAAAGCTTCATTTAATTCTAAAATATCCATTTGATCCAAGGTCAGACCTGTTCTTTCTAATACTTTTTGTGAAGCATAAACAGGACCTATTCCCATGATTCTTGGTTCCACACCCGCAACAGCAGCCCCAACTATGCGTGCAAGTGGATTCAAGCTGTTTTTTTCAACCGCTTGCTCTGAAGCGATCAACAATGCGGCTGCTCCGTCGTTGAGTCCTGAAGAATTTCCTGCTGTAACAGACCCATCTTTTTTAAATGCCGGTCTTAAACTGCTAAGGGTATCTATGGTAGATTCAGGTCGCATAAATTCATCCTGATCAAAAATGATTGGATCTTTCTTGCGTTGAGGAATGATAACAGGTACTATTTCTTCTGCAAAACGACCATTCGCACGCGCTACTGCAGCTTTTTGTTGTGACCAAAGTGCGAATTTATCTTGTGCCTCGCGTTCAATTCCGTACAAGTCGACTAGATTCTCCGCAGTGTTTCCCATTCCGTCAACACCGTATAATTCTTCCATGCGAGGATTTATAAATCTCCAACCAAAAGAAGAGTCATACATTTGCGCATCTCTTCCAAATGCTGAAGACGTCTTTGATATTACCCAAGGACCTCTAGTCATGTGTTCTACTCCACCGCTAATGTATATGTCACCGGCACCATCCTTAATTGCACGAGCTGCGTTAACCGTAGCAGC
This sequence comes from Crocinitomicaceae bacterium, assembly GCA_041596415.1. Classification (GTDB taxonomy): domain Bacteria; phylum Bacteroidota; class Bacteroidia; order Flavobacteriales_D; family Crocinitomicaceae; genus M0103. Next base: position 2,492 of record JBFHIN010000230.1, read on the forward strand.
CATTCCTGACGCACAAAGACGATTAACTGTCTCACCTGCCGTTGAAGTGGGTAATCCTGCAAGAAGACCGGCCATTCTGGCCACGTTGCGATTGTCCTCCCCTGCTTGGTTAGCACAACCCAGAATAACATCTTCGATCAACGCAGGATCCAGGTTAGGATTTATTTTCATTAAACCCTCTATGGCAGTAGCTGCTAAATCATCGGCTCTTACCGCTGAAAGTGTTCCTCCAAAACTACCGATGGCTGTTCGTACGCCATTAACTATAAATACTTCTTTCGACATAGTACATTATTGAAGCTATAAAGGTAACAAAAATGAAATGTTGAAAACTAATTTGTCTGCCCTATTTGATTCTTTGTATATTCGGAAATCCAATAAAAAAACTATAAAATTGAAAACGAATCGAACACTTGCATTTGCAGCTTGCGCATTTATAAGCCTTAATGTTTGTGCGCAGCTTGAAGAACTCACACCGGCTGAAAAAGCCTATAGGGATTCAATTACAGCGTTAAATTTACAGAATGAGGCCGTGGCAAAAAGCCAGGAAGCTTATAATTTAGGCATTCAACTTTTTAACGAAAAAAAGTACGGGGCAGCCATAGAATCTTTCGGTAAATCACTCCAATTTGACCCAAATTTTACGGCAGCATATTACAATAAAGGAGTTGCTGAAAATGAATCTGAAAAGTATGCCGACGCTGCTAAGACTCTAAATACGCTTATTACTAAGGATCCTAATTATTCCAAAGCATATTTTCAACGAGGCAGAGCCTATCAAGGTTTAAATGATTATTTGAAGGCAGAGAAGGATTACGAAAAATCAATTCAACTTGATCCTAAAAATCCTAAGGCTTATTACAATTACGGAACCTTACGATTCTTACAAAGGGATTACGAAGGCTCCATAAAATATTTCACAAAGACAATAGAACTTGACAATAGTTTTGCTTTTGCCTACAATGATCGAGGAAGTTGTTACCGCATGATGGGCAATTATGCAAAAGCCGTGGCCGACTATGAAGAGGCTGTTAGGAAAAATCCTAAATTGGCCTTTGCATTGAACAACATTGGTACAACGAAAAGAAAAACCAAAGATTTTAATGGTGCCATGGCAGCTTTTAACAGAGCGATCTCCGTAGATCCGAATTTTTACATGGCATATAACAATCGTGGTGCGACACAAATGGACCAAAACAGGTTAGATGATGCTAAAAAAGATTTTGAAAAGACGCTGGAGATCAACCCAAAATATGCTCCTGCCCATTCAAATTTAAGTGCCATTTATTTTAAGCAAAAAGACTATAAAAAAGCCTTAGACCATGCCAATAAAGCGGTTGAAATTGATGCAAATTACGGAAGTGCTTATGTGAATCGTGCTAATGCTCGAGAAATGAACAGAGACATGGACGGCGCTTGCGAAGACTGGCAAAAAGCCAAAGAACTAGGGGTCGACCTTGGAAAAAATTATTACTCAGCAAATTGCAATGAATAAAGAATTGATCATGAAAAAATTATTA
>JBFHIN010000231.1:0-4007 GCA_041596415.1 Crocinitomicaceae bacterium
GCAAAACGTGTTGTTGGCTCAAGAGCTGTTGATGATCAAGGTGCTAGAAACTACTTACCGATTAAAGTAAATGCAAGTGGGGTAATGCCTATCATTTTTGCTCAGGCGATCATGACTATTCCTGTGATGTTGTTCGCAGGTGCAGGAGCAGAAGGTGGAGGCTTTATTCAGCGTACTTTAGGTGATATTTATGGTGTAAGCTACAATGTGTTACTTGGTGTTTTAATCATCGTGTTTACATATTTCTATACGGCTATTATGATCAATCCACGTAAAATAGCGGATGATCTTAAGCGTAGTGGTGGATTCATACCAGGTGTTCGTCCGGGTGAAGAAACGGCTGAATACATAGATAGCTTAGTATCAAGAATTACCTTCCCAGGTTCATTATTCCTGGCAATGATTGCAGTGCTTCCGGCAATAGCAAAGTTGTCTGGTGTAAATGATGCATTTGCAATGTTCTTCGGTGGTACATCTCTTTTAATTATGGTTGGTGTTGTTCTTGACACGCTTCAACAGATTGAATCGTATTTATTGAATCGTCATATGGATGGTTTAATGGAAGGTTCTCGTGTTAAGGGTAGAAGAACGGCAGGCGAATTATCAGGATTTTAAGTTATGGCGAAGCAATCATCAATAGAGCAAGACGGTGTAATCATTGAGGCACTTTCGAACGCAATGTTCAGAGTGGAACTTGAGAACGGTCACGTCATAACAGCACACATTTCAGGAAAAATGAGAATGTTTTACATTAAAATTCTTCCTGGTGATAGAGTGAAAGTGGAAATGTCCCCTTATGATTTAACAAAGGGGAGAATAACCTTTAGATATAAATAGGAACATTCCTTAAAAAGTAAAAAAGATGAAAGTAAGAGCATCAGTTAAAAAACGTTCTGCGGACTGCAAGATCGTTAAGAGAAAAGGAAGAGTTTATGTGATTAATAAAAAGAATCCTAAACTTAAACAAAGACAAGGGTAATATATTAAGAGTATGGCAAGAATTGCAGGTATAGATTTACCAAAGAACAAAAGAGGTGTAATTGGTTTGACCTACATCTACGGTATTGGAAAGAGTACTTCAAAGCAAATTTTGAAGACAAGCGGTATTGATGAAAATATCAAAGTTTCAGAATGGAACGATGATCAGCTTTCAGCTATTAGAAATGCGATCAACGAAATCAAAACTGAAGGTCAATTAAGATCTGAAGTTCAATTGAACATCAAGCGTTTGATGGATATTGGATGTTACAGAGGTATTCGTCACCGTTCTGGTTTACCGTTAAGAGGTCAACGTACTAAGAACAACTCTCGTACGAGAAAAGGTAGAAGAAAAACAGTTGCTAACAAGAAAAAAGCGACTAAATAAGAATCCGTCAGCTGATGGATGATAATAACAAGCGTTAGCGCAGTTAATAATTATTGATAATAATGGCAAAGTCTAATCAAAAAAAGAAGAAGAACGTCAAAGTAGATGCATCTGGTGAAGCGCATATCCAAGCTACCTTCAACAATATCATTATTTCTTTGACCAACAATGCTGGCCAGGTGATTTCTTGGTCATCAGCGGGAAAAATGGGCTTCAAAGGTTCTAAAAAGAACACTCCATATGCTGCACAAGTTTCAGCAGAGGATGCAGCAAAAGAAGCACATGACTTCGGATTACGTAGAGTGAAGGTTTATGTAAAAGGACCTGGAGCTGGTAGAGAATCTGCAATTCGTTCCCTGCACAATGCTGGAATTGAAGTAACTGAAATCATCGATGTTACTCCATTACCACACAACGGTTGTCGTCCACCTAAAAGACGTAGAGTATAGTAATAATTAATCGAGGAACAAAAAGATCATCGAAGGAAAGCCTTAATTCATGATCGTTCCTTTAAACAAATAAAAAATGGCAAGATATAGAGGTCCTAAATCAAAAATCGCACGTCGTTTCAGAGATCCAATCTTTGGACCGGACAAAGCGTTAGACAGAAGAAGCTACGGTCCAGGACAACATGGTCCGTCTAAACGTAGAGGAGGAAAACAATCTGAATACGCTATTCAGTTGGGTGAAAAACAAAAAGCAAAATACACGTATGGTATTTTGGAGCGTCAATTCGCGAACATGTTCGACACTGCTTCCAGAATGAAAGGTATTACCGGTGAGAACTTACTTCAATTATGTGAAGCTCGTTTGGATAATACTATTTATCGTTTAGGTGTTGCTCCAAGTAGAAGAGCTGCACGTCAATTAGTTTCTCACAAACACATTACTGTAAACGGAGATGTTGTAAACATACCTTCTTACAATGTAAAAGTGGGTGACGTAGTTTCTGTACGTGAGAAATCAAAATCACTTGAGTCAATTTCAAATTCATTGGCTTCAAATAATAAAAAATACGACTGGTTAGATTGGAATACTTCTGATATGTCAGGTAAAATGTTAAGCTTGCCTTCACGTGAAATGATCCCTGAAAATATCAAAGAACAATTGATCGTCGAATTGTATTCTAAATAAAAACTAAGCAATAATATGGCAATTCTAGACTTCCAAAAACCTGACAAGGTTATCATGATTCAGTCCGATGAGCATCACGGACAGTTTGAATTCCGTCCACTGGAACCAGGATACGGAATCACGGTAGGAAATTCATTACGTCGTATTTTGCTTTCTTCTTTGGAAGGATATGCAATTTCGTCAGTACGTATTGAAGGTGCCGACCATGAGTTTACAACTTTGAAGGGAGTGGTAGAGGATGTTACTGAAATCATTTTGAATTTAAAACAAGTACGTTTTAAACAACAAATCGAAGGAACGGATACTGAAACTGTAATCGTTTCTATATCAGGACAGGATAAGTTGACAGCAGGTGATTTAGGTAAATTCACTTCAGCTTTTCAAGTTTTAAATTCTGATCTGGTTATATGTAATATGGAGACTTCTGTGAAGTTGGAACTTGAATTAACGATCGTTAAAGGTCGTGGATATGTTCCTGCTGAAGAGAATAAAGTGAACGGAGCTCCATTCGGTACTATTTTCATTGATTCCATTTTTACGCCTATCAAGAATGTAAAATATGCTATCGAAAATTACCGTGTTGAACAAAAGACGGATTACGAAAAGTTAGTATTCGATATCACTACAGATGGTTCAGTACATCCAAAAGATGCGCTAAAAGAAGCTGCTAAGATCCTTATTCATCATTTTATGTTGTTCTCTGATGAGCGCATAACGTTGGATAGCGAAGTAAAAGCAGAAACGGAAGAATTTGATGAGACTTCATTACACATGCGTCAGTTGTTGAAAACTAAGCTTGTAGATATGGATCTTTCAGTTCGCGCATTGAATTGTTTGAAAGCTGCAGACGTAGAAACATTAGGAGATCTTGTTTCTTATAACAAGAACGATCTTTTGAAATTCAGAAATTTCGGAAAGAAATCCCTTACAGAGTTGGAGGACTTAGTAGAAAGCAAAGGATTGAATTTCGGGATGAATGTTTCTAAATATAAATTAGATAAAGACTAACATCGAATAAAACATTGTCATGAGACACGGGAATAAAGTTAATAATTTAGGTAGAAAATCGGCTCACAGAAAGGCGATGCTATCGAATATGGCATGTTCACTTATTGAACATAAGCGCATAAACACAACTGTAGCGAAGGCTAAAGCGTTAAGAGGATACGTTGAGCCTTTGTTAACAAAAGCAAAATCTGATTCGACGCATTCAAGAAGAACAGTATTTAGCTATTTGCAAAATAAAGAGATCGTTTCTGAATTATTCAGAGAGGTTGCTCCAAAAATCGCTGATCGTCAAGGTGGTTATACTAGAATTATCCGTACAGGATACCGTTTAGGTGATAACGCTGAAATGTGTATGATTGAATTGGTTGATTTCAATGAAATCTATACGAACGAAAAAGCGAAAAAGACTACAAGACGTTCTAGACGTGCTGGTGGTAAGGCTACAACTGAAACTGCTCAGGAGGAAACAACTGAAGCAACAACAGAAGAAACGGTTGAA
>JBFHIN010000232.1:0-4003 GCA_041596415.1 Crocinitomicaceae bacterium
AGATGATATTTTGAATGTTATATCAAAACTTCCCGGTGACAGACAAAACTTGATGTTCAGTGCAACCATGCCTCCAAAAATCAGAGATCTGGCTAAAAGAATTTTAAAGGATCCCGTTGAAATATCATTATCGATATCCAAACCTGCTGCAGGCGTTAAACAAACAGTGTTTTTTACTTTTGATGAACAAAAGATACCACTGATCTCAAGTGTATTGAAGGATAGAGAAGACTACAGCAGTATTATCATTTTCACGTCTTCTAAAAGTAAGGTCAATGAGATCGTACATAATCTAAGAAAGAAAGGATTTAAAGCTACTGGCGTATCCTCAAACCTAAATCAAGATGAACGTGAAGAAGTATTGAGAGGGTTTCGTTCGAAGCGGATTCGTATTTTGGTGGCAACAGACGTAATGAGTCGTGGTATTGACATAAAAGACATTAACCTCGTAATTAATTACGATGTACCGTATGACGCAGAGGATTACGTACATCGAATTGGTAGAACTGCTCGTGCAAATACCAAAGGAGAAGCAATAACATTGGTCAACGAAAAAGACATGCGCCGTTTGAATCAAATTCAACGTCTAATAGAGGCTGAAATTCCTAGACAGGAATTACCTGAGGAGTTAGGTAAGGGTCCTGAGTTTAGAGTAGAAGTCAAGAAAAAAAGAAAGCCATTTCATGGAAAAAATGGTAATCGAAAATTCAAAAGTCAAAAATCTTCTGAACAATAAATGCTCATTGAGTAATTTTGTCCTATGAAAAGAATAGCCTTAGTGTTTCTGTTATTTCTGGCCGGTGTTATCGTTGTGTATATGCTGCAAACGAAAAAGCAAAAGGAGAATGAGGAGCAATTATCAATCATTAATCCAATCGATCTGGATCCGGAAATGGTCGATCCGGAGCTGCTACGTATAGGCTTTGGCCATACGATCGGTGCATTTCGTTTTCAGAACCAGGAAGGAAAGTTTATCAGCGATAAGGATCTCAAAGGTAAAATATTTGTAGCTGAATATTTTTTTACTTCTTGTGGTACGATCTGCCCTAAAATGAATGTTCAGTTGCAACGTGTACACAAGGTTTTCAAAGAAAACGATGAGGTTAGATTACTAAGTTTTACGGTAGATCCGGAAGTAGATAACGTAGCACAGATGCAGCGATATGCTGCTGCACACGGAGCTGATCCAAATCGATGGTATTTTTTAACGGGTAAAAAAAAGGAACTCTATGAGCTTGCCAGAAAGTCGTTTTTTGTCCTAAAACCTGCAGAGGCTGAAAATCAAGGTGACGTAGGAAGTGATTTTATACACACCAATAATTTTGTTTTGGTGGATCGTAAAATGCGCATAAGAGGTTATTATGATGGCACTTCCGAATCAGAAGTAGATCAACTTATAACCGATATAAGAGTACTCTTAAAGGAGAAATAAACTTATTTCTCTTCTAGTGCCGAAAGTATTTTTTGCACATCTTCCTCAGTTGTATGAAGCTTTTTTTTGCAGAATTCGATCAGTTCAGATGCACGTTTCACCTTAATGGATAGATCGTCAACGGTGATTTCACCATTTTCCATGTCTTCAATAATTTGTTGCAATTCTTCGTATGCTACTGTGTAGTTCAATTCTTCATTCATTGTTTTCTGAAATTTTGATTATTGTACTTTCTATAGTGTAATCATAGGTATGGATGTGTACCTTGTCTTCTTCATGAACTGGATTCGTCTTTCCAATTGATTTACCTTTGAAAAGTGTAATAGAATAACCTCTTTTTAAGACATTTTTAGGATCCATGAGCCCTACTATCTTTTCTCTCTCCATTATGTCTTTTTTACTTTGCTCAAATAAACGTTTTGCATTTTTTTGTAGATCGATCTTGTCGCGATGAATGATCTGCTGTTTTTCTTTGATTAGTTGCATTCCGGTCGAAATGAGATTGCGTTGAAGTATATTCAATGTTTCGAAGTTTTTACCAATGATGCTTTGGGCTAGATTTTGATAGCGAAGTCGATGGGTTTGCAGTCGATGAAGGTATTGCTGCAAGGAGAGTTGCGCTGCATTTTTTGCATGTTTAATACTTGAGGTGAGTTCATTTTTAGTTTGCTGCAATAAATACTGACTAGTAGATCGTAAAACATTACGAGATATTTCTATGTAATCATTAATTTCTTCAAAGGACTGTATTAGAAAGTCTGCCAATTCTGTTGGGGTTATGGCATTGCGAAAGGCGATCATTTCAGCTACTGTCAAATTCGTTGAGTGACCAATTCCGGTAAGTATAGGAAGTGGGAATTCAGCAATTGCTTTACAAAGTTTATAATTGTTGTAACATGACATACCTACTTCACCGCCACCACCGCGTACGATGACCACCACGTCAAAGTGCTCAATTACTTTTTTGATTCGTTCAAGCTGTCCTACAATTGAATCTACGGCAACATCCCCTTGAAGATAAGCCGGAAACAAATACGTGAAAAAAGTAAATTGATAAGGGTTTTGGTTCAGCACCTTCATAAAATCGGAAAGCCCTTTACTGGTGTCAGCTGATATTATGGCAATCCTTTGTGGTAGTAAGGGAAAAGGGGTGGACTGGTTTTTATTGAGAATTCCCTCTTTGGATAATTTTTTTAGCGTTTCTTCTCTTTCTTTCTGAAGTTCTCCTAGGGAGTAGGAAGGATCGATATCCAGAATTTGCAGACTCAAGCCAAAGGTGGGATGAAAAGAAATTTTTACCTGCAATAAAAGCATGTGACCTTCTTGCAAAGGTTCCTTGACCACGGATATAAACTGCTGATTGATGCGCTGAAGTTGCTGTTTCCAAATGGTACCATTTATTTGCGCCTCAATACGATCATTTTCTTTGTATACCAACTCGGGGAACGCATGGCCGGAAGGATATAGATTGAGTTTGTGCATTTCAGCTTTGACCCAATAGGTGGTTTGATAACGCTCTTCGATCGTCTTTCGAATAGAGTTAACAACCTGTTTAAGGGTAAAAACATGCCTGGTATCTTCCACAGCATGAATTTACGAATTATCCGAACGATGCTCACTTATTTTTACGCGTTTTCGTAGAATTAAATGCCAACATTTGTTAGCCGTAACAGGATGAAAAATAATCTAATTCTGTTTCTTCAAGATTATTTAACTTCGCGGTCTAAAAAAAGAAACATGGCGGACATACACACATACAATTTTGACGGAAAGCGCGCACTAATTCGCGTAGATTTCAATGTTCCATTGGATAAAGAAACTTTAAAAGTGACCGATGACACAAGGATCAGAGCTGCGGCCCCTACAATTCACCATATTTTAAAGCAGGGTGGAAGCGTGGTGCTCATGTCACATTTAGGCAGACCGAAGGAGGGATTTGAAGATAGATTTTCGTTGAAGCATATTGTAGATCATACATCAGCAGTATTGGGTGTACCGGTGAAATTTGCACCTGATTGTATTGGTGACGAATCGTACAAAATGAGTAGTGACTTGAAGGCGGGAGAGGTACTTCTGCTTGAAAATGTTCGTTTCTATAAACAGGAAACTACAGGAACAGAATCGTTTGCTGAGTCATTGGCAAAACACGGAGATGTTTATGTGAATGATGCCTTTGGTACAGCACATCGCGCCCACGCGAGTACAACAGTTATTGCCAAATTCTTCCCGAATGATAAAATGTTTGGGTTTTTGATAGAAGCAGAGATCAAAAGCGTTGATCGTGTGTTGAACAGTACTGAAAAACCATTAACAGCAATTGTTGGTGGGGCCAAAGTCTCTTCGAAGATCACAATCATTGAGCGCCTATTGGATAAAGTGGACAATTTGATCGTTGGTGGAGGTATGGCTTATACTTTCGTTAAAGCAAATGGCGGAAAGGTGGGTAACTCCTTGGTTGAAGACGACTACTTGGACGTTGCCAAAAAGATCATGTCTGAGGCAAAGGTCAAGGGAGTGAATTTGTACATCCCCGTAGACACTGTTATTGCCGATAAATTTGATAACGATGCG
>JBFHIN010000233.1:0-3994 GCA_041596415.1 Crocinitomicaceae bacterium
CCAGCAATTCGGCAACCATTGGATGGAATCAACTTTCAGGTGATCAACCCATTCTGTACTTTGACACAGTCTATCCAAAAGACATGCAGTTCAACCAACAAGGTCAAGTAAGCAGTAAAAATCATGCAAAAGGAATGTACAATCATTTTGTGCGCCTAACACAATTACAACCCAATACTCGCTATTACTTTGTGATCAAGGATTCAGAAGGATTTTCAAGAGTCTGTTACTTCTCTACTGTGGCCAATACGGCAGACACGCGACTTTCTTTTATTGCCGGTGGCGATTCACGAGATCGTTCCGAGATCAGACAAAAAGCCAACCTCTTGGTCAGCAAATTAAAAGCGCATGCTGTACTTTTTAATGGAGATTTCACAGGCCTGGATCTCGAAAAGCAGTGGTTGGAATGGATGACCGATTGGGAAATGAGCATTGCCTCAGATGGCAGAATCACACCACTTGTCGTTACTCGTGGTAACCATGAAATTACAAACAAGGTGGTTGTTGACCTCTTTGATGTTCCCCACAAAAAAGTTTTTTACAACACCACTTTCGGGGGTGATTTGCTCAATTTGGTCTCTTTGAATTCTGAAATTCATAAAAAAGGGCGACAAAAATTATTCTTACGTAATACGCTGAACAAGCACGATCACTTTTACTGGCAAATTGCACAGTATCATCGTCCGGTTCGACCACACGTTGCCAGCAAAAAAGAAATGCAGACCCAGTACCGTCACTTTGTACCATTGTTTGAAAAACATAAGAACTTAAAACTTTGTCTTGAAAATGATTCCCATACGTGTAAAGTTACTTGGCCGATCGTGCAAAGTAAAGGCGCTGCCTCAGAAGAAGGATTTGTTCGCGATGATGAAAAAGGAATCGTTTACGCCGGTGAGGGATGCTGGGGTGCGCCTTTGCGATCTGCCGACGATAATAAGTGCTGGACAAGAGACTCTGAGGCCATCAATCAGTTCAACTGGATCTTTATCTCCAAAGATAAAATCGAGGTACGTACGGTGAAATATGAAAATGTGGATCAAGTAGGGCAATTAAGCGAACCTTCGCGTTTTGAAATGCCTGAAAACATTGATCTCTGGAATCCGAGCAATGGGAATCTGATCGAGATCTATCCGACCAGTAATTCTTCAAAAAGATAAGTTAGTAGTAGAAAGAAAGTTTTAAACAATTCTCTTTTTTGCGCGGTAAAGTAAAGACTAAGCATTAAATTTGCAGGTATGAGTGATTTTATCGTATCAGCCAGAAAATACAGACCGCAGACCTTCGACACCGTTGTAGGTCAGGGTTCGATCACTGGTACGCTGAAAAATGCGATCAAAACAGATCATCTCGCTCAGGCTTTTCTTTTTTGCGGATCACGTGGGGTTGGTAAAACAACCACTGCTCGAATTCTTGCCAAAACTATCAATTGTTTCAACCGAACAGAAAATATTGAGGCCTGCGATACCTGCGATTCTTGTCAGTCATTTAACACAGGTAATTCGCTGAATGTTTATGAGCTCGATGCTGCATCCAACAACTCCGTTGAAGACATTCGTAATTTGATCGATCAGGTTCGAGTGGCGCCGCAACTTGGAAATTATAAGGTGTATATCATCGACGAGGTGCATATGCTCTCCAACGCAGCTTTTAATGCGTTTCTGAAGACATTGGAAGAGCCACCGAAACACGCCATTTTCATCCTGGCAACAACGGAAAAACATAAGATCATTCCTACGATCCTTTCGCGTTGTCAGATCTTTGATTTTAACCGAATCAAGGTAAAAGATATTGCAGATCATCTAGCGGCAATTGCCACCAAAGAAGGCATAACGGCAGATCCTGAAGCTTTATATCTAATTGCTCAAAAAGCGGACGGTGCGTTGCGCGATGCACTTTCTATATTTGATCAGATCGTTACATTTTGTGGCAACAACCTGACGTATAAGAATGTGATCGAAAACTTGAATATTCTCGATTACGACTACTATTTCAGAATTGTAGAAAGTGCACAAAACGAAGATATTCCAGGCGTTCTTCTATTGATGAACGACATTTATGAAAAAGGTTTTGATGGAAGCAATTTCCTCATCGGACTGGCAGCACATTATAGAAATTTACTCGTTTGTAAGGACGTTAGAAGCGCTAATCTTTTAGAAGTTGGTGAAACAGTTGAACAACGGTATATAGAGCAAGCCAAGCAGTTGGACGGATATGTCATCTTGCGCTCACTGGCAGTCATTTCAAAGGCCGATGTCGACTACAAAGCTTCGAAAAATCAACGCTTACTCGTTGAATTTGCATTAATGCAGCTTTGTTCGTTAAAACAAGAGCTTGAAAAAAAAAATGCTTAACTGATCCGGTTAAGATTATCCCCTTCCCTGCACAAGATCAAAAAGAAACGGTAAAAGCCACACCAAAACCTGTCATTTCCGCAGCACAATTGCATGTTGACACAACAGTGAGCTACAAATCGTCCAATGTTCCGGTAGGTAAATTCGGCAACGATAGCTTGAGCATTAAAAAACTCCTGCAAAAGGAAGAAGAAGTTCAAGCTACGAATGAACACATGCATGACAATCTTCCGCAAAACGATTTCAGTTTTGATGACGTAAAGATTCATTGGCGCAGGTATGCTTTTAAGGTGAAAGAAACCGGGATGGAAACCTTTTACAATGCACTTATTCGCAGGGAGCCCGTTTTAACACCTGATAAAAAATTGATCATGACCCTGGACAATCAGGTACAAATCGACGTTATATCCGTGCAATTACAGGATTTCACGAACTACATGCGCAAGTCACTGAAAAATTACAGCATTTTTATTCAGCTTGAGTTGAATCAGAATCCGAATGAAGAAGTTAAATTTTTGACCGGCAAAGATAAATTCGCTTCACTTGCCCGTAAGAATCCGAATTTGCACACATTGAAAAACACTTTCAATCTGGATATAGAATTTTAACCCTATGTACTGAATTTCAACATTTTTCACCTATCATATTTTCTTTCAAATGTCTATCTTCGCATAAATTAAAAAATCCGTATGAAAAAACAATTACTATTAGCAGCTCTTTTACTTGCAGGTGGAACATTTGCGCAGAAAAAGATCACATCTGTCACTGAACATCGTTACGATGAATTCGGGGCTTACACAGACATCGATTCAACAAAGTATACGTACGCAGATTACAGAGGTTCGATTACAAGCAATACACCTGAATTTGGCGTAGCACCGGGTGATATCGTTCCAATTTGGTTTTACTCAGAACCAAAACCAGGTTACACATCTGCTGAATCATTCTATAACACTGTTTATCCATTACCACTAAGTGGAGACGTTACTTCCAAAACTTACGATGCGAACTATAACTGTTTAACTGAAGGTGACGCATTGGATCGAGCAGTATACACATATACAGGATCAGGACTAGTAAATTCTGAAACAATAGAATATTTTGATGGTTCTGTATGGGTACCTGTGTGGAAAATTACTTACACTTACAATATGGCGAATCAGTTGACTGTGAGAAACAATTATGATTACCCTGCAGGTGTTGAAACTATCGTTACGATTGACTCTACATTCTACAATGCTACTTCTGGATTATTCGAAAAAGGTACAAATTGGGAAACTACTGATGGTGGGGTTACATTTTATAAAACCCAAGAGGCTTTTGTAACTAATTCATCCGGTAAGCCTAGTGTTTTAGATTTTTGGATGGATGATGACAATGACCCTATGACTCCTATAATATGGTTTTTCCGTGGAAACTATATTTGGGCAGGCAATAATTTAACGTCATTGGATGTTCACCCAGTAATGATGGGTGTTCCTCAATCAATGGTGGCTGCACAGTTTATGTATACTTACGATGCTTCAAACCGTTTGACAAATGAAACAGGGTCAGGTTTTGGTGATTATCAAGTAGATTACGTTTATGACACAGAAGGTTATGTTACTCAAATTGATGAGTCTGAAATGGATGGATCTTCAAAC
>JBFHIN010000234.1:0-3986 GCA_041596415.1 Crocinitomicaceae bacterium
ATGGCTCAACAATATTCTAAAGTAAAAATTTTCACCAATGGATATGGATTACAGCATCTAGCCGAGTTGGGTGTTGCAGTGGATCATGGTATCGTCAAAGAAAACACCTTTTTTATTTCAGATTTTTCCGATCAAGAGATTCAGGTAATCAAGCAAGCGGGTTATCAAATTGAAATCCTGATCGATGACGTTCAAAAGTTCTATGTCAAGCAAAATGAGAATGCCGGCACTGAAGAAAAGAATGTCAATTGTCCGGGAGCATCAAGTTCTGGATTTGCCAACCCCGTTACTCCAGCGAATTTCAACTTGGGAACCATGGGTGGTTTTTTAAAATATCAGGAAATGTTGGATAATTTGGATGCTATGGCTACGCTTTACCCAAATTTGATCACGGTAAAAGCTCCAATTTCAACGTTTTTAACTCACGAAAGCAGACCTATATTTCATGTAAAGATCTCTGATAATCCTAATACTGACGAGGCAGAACCTGAAGTGTTGTACACGGCCATTCATCATGCACGTGAGCCTTTAAGTATGTCGCAGTTGATCTTTTATATGTGGTACTTGTTGGAAAACTACAACTCAAATCCTGAAATCAAATATTTGGTTGATAATACGGAATTGTTCTTTGTGCCTTGTATTAATCCCGACGGATACATTCATAATGAAACGACAAATCCAAATGGTGGAGGAATGCACCGCAAAAACAGAAGAAATGTTGGGACTAGTAACAAGGGGGTGGATCTGAATCGTAATTATTCTTACGGTTGGGGAACTACGGGTGTAAGTTTTGTTCAAAATGATGATACTTATCCCGGAACCGGTGCTTTTTCTGAACCTGAAACGCAAGCCATGAAGTGGTTGGTAGAAAACCACGATTTCATTTCAGCTTTTAATGCACACACCTATGGTAATATGTTACTTTACCCTGTAGGTACAACAACGGCAGAATTTGCCGATCATCACGACTATTTCACGAATCTCACTGAGCATATGGCAAAAGAGAATGGGTATCTGGCGCAAAAAAGCTCAGGACTGTATCCGGCTTCAGGTGATTCGGACGACTACATGTATAAAGTCGACATTGGTGTAGGAATGAAAGACACCATTTTTGCCATGACTCCTGAAATTGGATCTTCGTTCTGGCCAGCACAATCAGAAATTATTCCGACGAGTAAGGATATGATTTTCACCAATTTGATGCTGGCGCACATGACCCACCAATATTATATAGTTAAAGACATTGATCCTTCGACGATTGAATCGATAAGTGGGAATTTTAATCATTCGGCATTTAGACTTGGTTTGGAAGATGGAACCGTGAGTGTTGCTGTTGAACCATTATTGAATATTCAGTCGGTTGGTAGTCCTGTAGTCTATAATTTAGATGTGAGACAAACTACAAGCGGTGCAATTAGTTTTAATTTGAATCCTTCGATCCAGTTTGGTGATGAAATAAAGTACGTGCTAACAACGAATTACGGACTTTGGACGCAGCGCGACACAATTGTGAAAACATATGGAGCTCTTACCGTTCAATTGTCAGATGATGCGACGACAGCTACTAATTGGTTAGGGAATTGGTCGGTTACATCAGCTACTTATTATTCTCCTTCGAGTTCATTTACTGAAAGTGTTTCCGGAAATTATCAAAACAATGCGAACAAAACATTTATGTTGAACCAAAACATCGATCTTACCAACGCTGTTGCTGCAGGTGTTTCGTTCTATGCTAAGTGGGACATTGAAACGGATTACGATTTTTGCCAGTTTCAGGTGTCAACAGATAACGGCGCAACGTGGATCGGACAATGTGGGAATTATACTGTTCCTGGGAATAGTGCTAATGGAAGTGTGCAGCCTAACAATAAACCGGTGTACGAGGGTACACAATCGTCCTGGGTGTTGGAAGAAATCAACTTAAGTGATTATTTGGGACAAGTGATCAAGGTTCGATTCCAATTTAGATCAGACGGTGGAGTGACTAAAGATGGGTTTTATTTTGACGATTTCAAGGTTGCCTACAATATCAGTGATGCAAGTATCAACGAACTGAACTTGATCGCTATGATGAGTCCTAATCCGGCAAATGTAAGTGCGACATTGAATTTATCACGCCCTTTAGATAATGGAAAAGTGGAAGTGTACGATCAGAATGGAAAGTTGGTTCATGCTGAAACGATCCAGTACGCTACCAATAAATTAATAATTCCAACCGCTAAGTTTCCACAAGGAATCTATACGGTTAGGGTTATGGGTCAGTCATTGAACTCTAATCCGATAAAAATGGTGGTAATCCACTAATCAGAACAAAACTTTTTAAATGCCTGCGTTTGCGGGCATTTTTTTTATCCAATGTTTCTTACTTTTACGTTGTATCTAGAAAAATTGACATGAAATATTTGATCTGCCTTATACTACTCACTTCATTTAACCCAACTTTTTCACAGGAAACGCCCAAGCTGATGGTGGGGATCGTGGTTGATCAGATGTGTTACGATTACCTGTACCGTTTTCAAAGCAAGTTTGGTCCTGATGGCTTCAATAAAATCATGAATAAAGGAGCAAACTGTCGTAATGTAAATTACAACTATGTTCCAACTTTTACAGGTCCCGGACATGCCTCAATTTACACAGGAACAACACCGTCAAATCACGGAATCGTGGCTAATGATTGGTATTCCAATAAGGAGCATAGAGTGATCAATTGCGTAGAAGATCAAAAGCAACTTTCAGTAGGTACAAGTTCCAATGAAGGACAGTGTTCTCCGTTGAATTTGAAAACTACAACGATCACCGATCAATTGAAAATGACTTATCCTCAAGCTAAAGTAATTTCCGTTTCGATCAAAGATAGAGGCGCAATTTTGCCCGGAGGACACCTAAGTGATGGTTCTTACTGGTATGATTATGCTAGTGGCAATTTTATTACAAGTACTTTTTTCAAAAAGGAACTTCCTATTTGGGTGAAAACATTTAATGAAATGGGTAAGGTGGAGGATTATATGCGGTCGACCTGGTCTACCTTGTATCCAATAGAAACATACACAGAGTCAGGACCTGATAATTCCGTTTATGAAATGCTCTTAGCCGGAAAGACTAAGCCAGAGTTTCCATACGATCTCAATCAGGTACCCAGAGACAAACGCTTTGAAGTTTTTCCATATACGCCTTTTGCGAATTCCTTATTGACCGATTTCGCCCTTTCAGCGCTTAAACAAGAGAATCTGGGTAAGGGCAAACAAACAGATTTTTTATGCATCAGTTATTCTACGCCTGATCTCGTTGGACACGCTTTTGGACCATATTCCGTAGAGTTGGAAGATGTCTATTTAAGGTTGGATCAAAACATTGCACAGCTGTTAAAAACCTTAGACAAACAATTGGGTAAAGATGCCTATACTTTATTCATTACAGCCGATCATGCCGTGGTTCCTGTTCCGCAATACCTAGTGGATCACAATTTGCCTGGAGGTTATTTGTTCTTAGATAAAAAAGTATCAGCACTTAGACAAAAAGTGAATGAGAAATTTGGCGTTGATTTTATTCAATCGATCGAAAATCTTAATGTTTATTTCAAACAGAACTTGTTAGATTCTTTGAAGATTGATCAGAAGCAGGCTGAAGAGTTTGTGGCAGGATATATACAAAAATGGGAAGGTGTTAAACAGGTTTTCACAGCCTATGAGTTGTTGCATAGTAACCCTTCTAATCGTTACGCAAAAATGGTTCAAAACGGATTTCACCCGAAAGAAAGCGGATCAGTGCTATTTATTCTTGAATCCGGATTTTTACCAAAAAGTCGAGATACTGAAACTGCGCACAAGGGCACAAGTCATGGGTCAGCCTTTAATTACGATACACATGTTCCATTATTGTGGTACGGAAAAAATATTCGTAAACAGTCGGTTTACCGATCTATTGAGATTACGGACATTTCGGCTACGCTTACCCATTTTTTAAATTTACAGCGAACCGGAGCCATG
>JBFHIN010000235.1:0-3945 GCA_041596415.1 Crocinitomicaceae bacterium
AAAGAAGCCGTCAATTTTCTCGAAATGGTCTGTGAAAAGTATGAATTGTGCCAAAAACTTTGCAGTCTTTACCCTACCCAAGGTGCATGTTTTCACCATGCTATTAAGAAATGTCATGGTGCTTGCATAACGGAAGAAAGTACAGAAGTTTACAACAAACGTATTGATGATTTTTTAAACTCCTTGAACTTTAATGGAGAATCGTTCTACATTATAGATAAGGGAAGGCATAAAAGTGAAAAGAGTTTGGTTCTAATTGAAAAAGGCAAGATCCTTGGTTACGGATATGCTCCTTACCATTTCCAGGGACAAGCTCCTTACCGCTGGAGAAAATTTATTGAAGATTATCAAGAAGATAGAGATGCTCGCACGATTGTGCAAGTATATTTAAGAAAAAAATCATCTATCGATAAGGTACCTTATTAACGGCCCTCTTTATCAAAAAACAAGCTTCCCAAAATCATCAACGACACTAAGCCAACAAATACGATCATCACAGTAGTTTTTAATAAAACGTAAAAAATGTATCTCTGGTTGGTTATAAAACAAAAAAGGGTCCAAAAATGAACCCTTTTCTTTATTTTAAGCTAAATTCTAAGCTTTTATCTTCTTTGTTAAGTCGATCAATGCCGGTGTAGCAATACACAATGATGAGTATGTTCCTACTAATACACCGATCAATAACGCAAATACGAATCCTTTAATTGCCGCTCCACCAAAGATGAAGATGATCAACAATACAACAAATGTTGTCATGGAAGTATTGATCGTTCTTGAGATCGTTGAGTTCAATGCTCCGTTAATTTCGGCTCCTTGATCAACGTCTTTTTTCCAGGAAAGCTCCTCACGAATACGGTCAAATACAATTACCGTATCATTGACCGAGTAACCAATCACGGTTAGGATCGCAGCGATAAATGCCTGATCGATATCCAAGTTAAATGGAAGAACGCCGTGCAACAATGCAAAAACACCCAAGACAATAGTAACGTCATGCGCAAGTGCTATTAAGGCACCAGAAGAGAATTGCCATTTTCCAAATCGAATCAAGATGTAGGCGAACATGATGATCAAGGATAAAATAATTGCTACCGTTGAAGACGAGATCAATTCTTCAGAAACGGATGCCGATACACTTCTTGACTCTTGAATATTAAAGTTACCCAATCGTTCTTTACTCGCAGTAAGTGCTTTGGCAACCTGAGCTTTCACTTCTTCGTTTGCTGCATCCGAAGACAATTTATAGTTCGTAGTGATCTCCACAAAGAAATTACTTGCTTTTGTTTTAATATCGACAGAAGCACCAGGAAGTGTTTCCGATAGATTTTTTCTTAGGTATTCGATCTCACTCTTAGCTGACTTCTCAAATTTAACACCATAGGTTCTACCTCCTGAGAATTCAATACTTGGATTCAATCCTTTTGTAAACAAAGCTACCAATGACCCTGCGACAAGAATTCCCGAAAACACGTAGAAAATCTTTCTCTTCCCAACGAAATCAATATTTAGATTCTTGAACGCACCCTTAGTCATTTTTGTGTCAAAAGAAATGGTTTTTCCTTTGTTCATCATTCTCATGAAGATCAATCGGGAAATAATCAAGGCAGCAAATACGGATGTAAAGATACCGATGATCAATGTAGTTGCAAATGATTCGATTGGTCCTGAACCAAAGATCTTAAGCACAATTGCTGTTAACAAGGTAGTGATGTTTGCATCCAAAATTGAAGAAAGTGCTTTTTGGTAACCCGCATCGATTGCCGAATTTGTATCCTTACCATTCGCTATCTCTTCACGAATACGCTCAAACACTAGTACGTTTGCATCGACCGCCATACCTATCGTTAGTACAATACCAGCGATACCTGCCAGGGTTAGTACAGCACCGAACGATGCCAAAGAACCAAAAATGAAGATAATATTTGCAAAAAGAGCAACATCAGCAACCAATCCAGCTTTACCGTAGTAGAAGAACATGTAAATAAATACAAGGATCAAAGCAATAATGAAAGAGATCAAACCTGCACGTGTGTTTTCAGCTCCGATCGTAGGACCTACTTTTGTTTGCTCTTTGATCACACATGGCGCAGGAAGTGCACCACCGTTCAATAGTCCGGAAAGATCCTTCGCTTCGTCAATGGTAAATGATCCGGAAATTTGTGTATTACCACCTGTTATTGCGTTAATAACTCGAGGAGCACTATATACAACATCATCCATAGTAATCGCAACAATACGATTTACGTTATCTGAGGTCATTTCAGCCCATTTATCGCCACCTTCAATCGTCATTGCCAGATCAACAGTAATTTTTCCTGATTGATCGTCGTAACCTGTAGATGCCTTTAAAATGTCCTTACCTCCTACTTTAGCTTTTCCATTCTCAGGAACACGAATAGCATAAAGTACGTAACCCATATCTTTAGAATTCACAGAGATCGACTCTAAATTCGCTGACCACATGAACTTCAAATCTTCCGGGAAGACGCTCATTATGTCATTGCGATTTAAAATTGCATCTACTGCACTTTTGTTTTCAGGTAAAACATAACCCATGGCATAATCACCTGCAGATTTCACGAAATCACCTAATCCTTTTTGTGATCCACCAAGGCTAGTTAGAGATTCAAGAGATTGCGTTTTTGTCGTATCATCGTAAAGATCTTCTTTTACTTCTTTTTGTCTTGATAAAGCAGTTGCTTGCTGCCACTGACCTCCGATCTCACTTGGGAAATACGTTTCATAGAACTGAAGATTCGCTGTCGACTGAAGTTTATCAGCTACAGTAGCCTCATCCTGAACACCTGGTAGTTCTATATAAAGACGGTTGTTTGCCGGGTCTTTTTGAATGTTAGGTTGCGCAACACCGAACTGGTTGATACGCTTGTTCATGATCTGCTCTACACCGTCCATAGAAGATGAAGCAATTTTTCTTAAAAATGCCTCAACGTCGCTGTCCGTTGATTTCATTCCCAATTCTTCGATCTCAGAAGTAGCCATTAAACGAACAACAGGTAAACCATTGTTCATGCGCTTATTTTCATTGATGAAATGTGTAATGAAATCACCACCTTGTGTATTATACAATTTCAAGGCACTTTCATAAGGCTTCTTGAATTGAATGTCTCTTTCGTTTCTTGCGTAGTTTTTAACCAATTCAGGAATTGAGATCTCCAACGTTACCGACATACCTCCAACAAGGTCCAGACCAAAAGCCAAACTTCTCTTCTTAGTTTCAGCAAAGGTTGAACCGAATATAGGATAAACCTTATTCTCAGCTTTTTCCTTTAAGATCTGATTAACAAATGCCGCTTTGGCCAATTCTTCCGCTTCGGGCTGAGAGAAATCAACCGTAGTGTTGTTCGGCAAATACCCAATATTATCATTTTGAGCAGCCTCTTTCTTCAACGCTTCTACACGCTCGTCAGCTTCTTTTTCCGACTTCTTCTCAACAGAATTTGAAACCCAAGTAAACGACAATTGGTAGAGGCATACTGCCGTCAATAAAATCGTTATAAACCAAAAAAATCCTTTATTACGCATCTTCGTAAAACAGTTAGTTATCTAATTAAGCCCGCAAATATAGAATTTACGTTCATTAAAGTCAACAAACTTGATGCGTGATTTAGGAAGTTTATTAACAACGCTATTTAAAAGCCAAACAAGACAACTGTAAAACACTGACAACTAAAGCGTTGCAGCAAATTCAATCCACTTATCAGCGAACAACTCCCATGAATTGTTTTTCTTTTCAGCTTTGATATTGGCAATAAATTGCTCCTTAAGATTTTGATCAAAATACCTGTCGATTTCCTTAGCGATAGCCTCAGGCGAAGATTCATCCACAATACAGCCCATGTAATCTCTCCCTACCAATTTTTCGAAACTTCCCACATTCGTTGCAATGATCGGCGTTTCAAAATGAAATGAGGTGGCAGTGATCCC
>JBFHIN010000236.1:0-3883 GCA_041596415.1 Crocinitomicaceae bacterium
ATGCCTCGAATCTTTATTTCGTGTGTACTCAATTGATCTACACTTGCCCCCAATTTGATGACTGAATTCAACATCGCCTTTTCATCATCACTGGCGCCAAAATTTTTAATCACAGATTCCCCATGGGCAAGAGCGGCACAAAGAATAGCGCGCTGAGAGTCACTTTTGGAAGCGGGAATATGAACCGTTCCATCGTAAGGATGATTATCTATAACTTCTTTCACTTTTTCATAACTTTTACTTGATGACGTATTGACTCCTGATGAATAATATCCAGTATTTGTCGAATAAATATTTTGGATAAATTATACTCTTCATTTTTTTGTAGACGCTGCGCTATCATCATGGACCAATGTTCCTGTTGAAGGATCGTAATGTTATTTTCACGTTTAAATGCTCCAATCACCTCACTCAACTCCATGCGACTCGATAATAATTCAAAAATTCGATCATCCAGTAAATTTACTTTTTCACGGAGTGATTCCAAATCATGCATTGCATCGCCAGGCACGTAGGAAGAACGCAAAATGAGATCTCTGAGTAAAATAGCCAAATTTTCCGGAGTTATCTGTTGCTCTTTATCAGACCAAGCTTGATCAGGATCATTGTGCGTCTCGATCATTAATCCATCAAAATTCAAGTCCATGGCTTTCTGAGAAACTTCAGCAATTAATTTTCTTTTTCCGGTAATATGACTTGGGTCGCATACCAATGGAAGATCCGGTCTTCTTTCCTTCAGCATAATAGGAATTTCCCAATTAGGGACATTTCTATATTTGGGGTGTTTGTAAACGGAAAATCCACGATGAATTGCCGTGAGATCGTTAAGCCCCATTCTTTCCATTCGCTCGAAGGCTCCCAACCAAAGTTCAATATCAGGATTTACAGGATTTTTGATCATAACCGGAATTTCAACGCCCTGTAAAGCCTCCGCTATTTCCTGAACTGCAAAAGGATTCACACTCGTTCTTGCGCCAATCCATAATACATCAATCCCAGCTTTTAGCGCTAATTCAACATGTTTGGCATTAGCTACTTCTGTAGTAACAGGAAGATTATTAGCCTTGCCAGCATCAACAAGCCATTTTAACCCTATTTCACCAATACCCTCAAAAGAATTTGGTCTTGTTCTCGGTTTCCAAATCCCTGCTCTCAACATTTTCACGGAAGAATTATTGGCCAATTCAGAACAGATCTTCAAAACCTGCTCCTCTGTCTCGGCACTGCAAGGTCCTGCTATAGTAAATGGCCTCGAGGCATTTTTTATTGTTGTTTGTAAATTCATTTTAAGTCAAAAAAAAAGGTCTCCAAATAGGAGACCTCAAATAAATATAGTTACAATGAGATGGCTCCCTCAATTTTCATGAGTTGTTCCATTCCACCAGTACTTGTTCAAAATTTGCATGAGGCAAATATAGTCAACAATTTGAAATTCAGTACAAAAATATTTTACTTGCATTTGTAATTTATTATTTTATAAATTTGTCCCAATGATTAAGAACACGCAAAATAGAAATTGGTGGCGCTCAACTCACAGTTGGTGTGGTTGGTGCTAAATTCTATTTTTTCTACTAAATATTGAAACGGCATACCATATCAGGTAAGCCGTTTTTTTTTGTGTTCAACTTTTTTCAAAACATTTTTATTCAATGCTTATTTATTCAGACTTTTATGCATTTAATGCAGACGTCCATACACCGGTCGAACTCTATTTGAGTTTAAGAAACAACTATCGAAAAGCTTGTCTTTTAGAAAGCAACGATTATCACGATCGTTCGGATAGCAAATCCTTGATTGGTTTAGAGCCAATTCTTGAAATTAAATTGACTGCATTAACGATATCCATACAATCAGAGGAAAATCCTTTCTTAAATCAAACCATAGAAATAGATCAAAGTTCTCCAGTTGATCTACAGATTCAACGCCTCCTGGATTCCATTTCATTTGATCAGTCTTGTTCAGAAAATGGTTTTTTCGGGAGGTTTGGATTTGAATTTGCCTTGTTGACCGAAAATCACATTGCTAAAAAGCCAAGTGATCTTGAACTTCCAGATATGCACTTGTTTATTTTCAAATATGTCATAATCATAGACCATTTCAAAGATCAAGGGAAATTGATAAAAAACAGTTTCGAAGAAAACGATCTTATCTCAAACGCAGAATTAAATCAACTATTGATTAAAAAGCCTTCGACACATCTGCCATTCGAAACAATTGGTGAAGAAACAGGAATGTTCTCAGATGAAGATTTTAAATCAATCGTACTCGAGGCACAAAAACATTGTTTGAGAGGTGATGTTTTTCAGCTCGTTATTTCCAATGCTTTTCATCAAGCTTTTTTTGGTGATGATTTTGTTGTTTACCGAGAATTGCGCAGGTTGAATCCATCGCCTTATTTATTCTATTTTGATTTTGAAGAATACCGTCTATTTGGAAGTTCGCCCGAAGCTCAAGTTAAAATCACGCATGGAAAAGCTGAGATACACCCAATCGCCGGTACAGTAATTAAAACAGGAGACGCTGAATTAGACAAGAAAAACGTTCTTTTTCTAAAATCTGATGAAAAAGAAAACGCAGAACATACTATGTTAGTGGATCTCGCACGAAATGATTTGAGTAAAGATTGCTTCGATGTTAAAGTGACTAAATACAAGGAAATTCAAGAATTTAGTCACGTTTATCATATCGTTTCTAAAGTAGTTGGCACCTTAGAATCGAATCAATCATTGATTTCATTCAACCATTCTTTTCCTGCAGGGACACTATCTGGATCGCCTAAACCTAAGGCTTTAGAATTAATCGCTAAATACGAACGCAACACGCGCGATTTTTATGGAGGTGCTATCGGTTTAATTTCATCTAACGGAGATGTCAATTTAGCCATTGTGATTCGGAGTTTACTGAGTAAAAACAACCAACTGCATTATCGCGCTGGGGCTGGGGTGGTTTTAGATTCTATTCCCGAAAATGAATGCCAAGAGGTACACAATAAGTTAAGAGCTGTCAGAACAGCGATTCAAAAAGCATCTATTCACCAATTTGAAAAAATCATATTATGAAAATCGCAGTAATTGATAATTTCGATTCATTCGTTTTTAATTTAGTTCGCTATCTCAAGGAAATCCCTTCGGTTGAATTGATTATACAACGTAATAATCGCATAGATTATGAGGCAATAGATTCATGTGATGCCATCCTTCTTTCTCCCGGTCCTGGAATTCCTTCAGAAGCAGGAGAATTGATGTCGGTGATTGACAAATACCATACTTCAAAACCGATACTCGGGGTTTGTTTAGGACATCAAGCCATTGGTGAATATTTCAGGGCACAACTTACACCTAGTTTAGCGCCTGTACATGGAAAATCGTCATTAATTTACCTTACACATCCATCTGTTTTATTTAAAAGAACGGAAAAAGCTGTTCAGGTAGGAAGATACCACAGTTGGCAAATTTCAGAACCACTTCCAATTGATTTAGTTGTTACTGCAATTACTGAAAACGGAGATATCATGGGAATTAAACATCAGAAATTCAATATCGAAGGAATACAATTTCATCCGGAATCAATATTAACGCCAACTGGTCGAGACATGATTCAAAATTGGGTTCAATCAATAAAAAAAATTAAACATGAAACAAATAGTACAAAAAGTCATTGATAAAGAATACCTCAATCATAATGAATGTGAATCATTTATTCACGCTATTGCCAATGAAACAATCTCAAATGAGCACATAATAGCCATATTAACGGGAATTCAAATGCGCGGCATACAACTAGAAGAACTCAAAGGATTTCGCGCTGCATTATTAGAATTAATTGTTCCGATCGACTTAAATACAGAAGCCATCGATTTATGTGGAACAGGGGGAGATTCTAA
>JBFHIN010000237.1:0-3869 GCA_041596415.1 Crocinitomicaceae bacterium
AACCTCCTCCTTGAAATTCCAGTTTTCATCGTAATACGATAAATGCACTTTTTCTTTTCTGTAAACTTCTTCCCTAATTTTCGGAATCGACAAGCATCCTTCTTGAAAACCCCATTCTTCGCCTTCTTCTGCTTCAATTATAGGATTAATAAACACTCGTTTGAATGTTTCCATCCCTTCAGCTCTTGGGTCTGGTCCATCGTCATCATCATCATGCTCATCGTCTGCAAACGGAGAACCATCTACCACAAAAAGACGAATCGATTTACCAATTTGTGGTGCAGCTAAACCCACACCTTGTGCCGCATACATAGTTTCGAACATATTAGCAATAAGTTCACTCAGATTCGGAAAATCTTTATTTATCTCCTCGGCCTCTTTTTTCAGGACCGGATCACCATACGCTACTATTGGTAAGATCATTGCTTTTTTTTTGAGCAAAAATAGTGCATTCAGACAATTAGTGCTACGCCGTTAACTATTTTTATCAACTAAAATGCATCGCCATATACGATTGCAATATAATTGCAGCACTAACCATATCGAGATTTTCTTTTTTCTGACGGTCTTTTTTCTTCATTCCCGATAATATCATGGATTCTGACGCCATTTTAGAGGTGAACCGCTCGTCATGAAGATCAATTTTAATGCTTGTAAACTTTTTTTCAAGTGCCTCCTTCAACAAATAGACGTTTTTAGTGATATGCGTTTCAGAGTCGTCCATTCTTTTCGGCTCACCGATAACAATGATTTCGATCCTTTCTTTATTCAACAACGTTTCCAGATAAGTCATCAGCTTATCGGATGGCACAGTTTCAAGGGGCGATGCTATGATCTTTAGTTCATCAGTTATTGCCACACCAGTTCTTTTTAAACCAAAATCAAGCGCTAAAATTTTACCCATAGACCAAAGATACCCTTAAATCAATTCACGACAATATATATCTTTACCCAAATTTTACAAAGGTATGAGATCAATAATAGAGGCTGCGTGGAACGATCGTTCCCTTTTAGAAACACAAGAGACGAAAGATGCAATAGGACATGTAATCAGTGATATTGACAAAGGATTATTGCGCGTTGCAGAGCCTACAGAAAATGGAGAATGGATCGTTAATGAATGGGTAAAAAAAGCTGTAGTACTCTATTTTCCGATACGAAAAATGGAAACCATTGAAGTTGGACCCTTCGAATTTCATGACAAGATGGCTCTGAAGTCCAATTATAAAGAATTAGGTGTCCGCGTAGTTCCGCATGCTATTGCACGATACGGAGCTTTTATTGCCAACGGTGTAATTTTAATGCCTTCTTACGTAAACATCGGAGCATATGTTGATAGCGGCACCATGGTGGACACTTGGGCAACTGTTGGATCTTGTGCTCAGATAGGTAAAAATGTGCATTTAAGCGGAGGCGTTGGAATCGGCGGGGTACTTGAACCACTTCAAGCTGCACCTGTCATTGTTGAAGACGACGCGTTTATCGGATCAAGGTGTATCGTAGTTGAAGGTGTTCGTGTCGGAAAACAGGCCGTACTTGGTGCCAATGTTGTACTCACGAAGTCGACAAAAATTATCGATGTGACCGGAAACGAGCCTATTGAACATAAGGGATATGTTCCTGAAAGAAGCGTAGTAATACCTGGAACTTACACAAAAAAATTCCCGGCAGGAGATTACCAAGTTCCGTGTGCTTTAATCATAGGACAAAGAAAAGCTTCAACTGATCTTAAAACTTCATTGAACGATGCACTAAGAGAACATAATGTAGCCGTTTAACAAGCAAAGTTATTTATTCAAAAGCTCTGATTTTTCAGGGCTTTTTTTATGCCCTAATTTATTTTAACATTTTTTTCGCTTCAATCTTAAACACTTGTTTAAAATATATGTTTAATTTTATCCCCAAGAGATGAATATGAAGAAGGATTTAAGCACAGAACAAAAAATAAAGGAGGCAGCCAAAGAGGTTTTTATGACCAAAGGGTTTGCTGGTTGTTCATCAAGAGAGATAGCAAAAGCTGCGGGAATGAACGTTGCGCTTTTGAATTATTACTTCCGTTCAAAAGGTCAATTGTTTGAAATGATCTTTATCACAGCAATGGAGGATTTCATGAACTCAATGGTTGAAGTTTTCAGCACTGAACAACCACTGGAAATGAAAATGCGCATTTTTATAGAAAAGGAATACGAATTCCTATCAAAGCACCCTGATTTACCGGCTTTTGTACTAAATGAAATTAACCGTGAAGATGGTTGCTCGATGCATCAATCTGCCATTTTTGACAAAGTATTGCAAACGGGTATATTCGAAGAATGCCGTATAGCACAGTTGAATGGTCAAATGCGAAAATTAGATTTGATCAACATCATGTTACTGATCATGTCTAATTGTCAGTATCCTTTCATGGCTAAAAACCTTATGA
Source organism: Crocinitomicaceae bacterium (assembly GCA_041596415.1). Taxonomy (GTDB): domain Bacteria; phylum Bacteroidota; class Bacteroidia; order Flavobacteriales_D; family Crocinitomicaceae; genus M0103. Next base: position 2,423 of record JBFHIN010000237.1, read on the forward strand.
AAAATTTACATAATATGAGTAATGAGGATTACGCTCAACATATACTACTGCATAAGCAGTATGTGACAGAAATGTTGGTAAACTACCTTTTCCTTAAAAATTAAACAATCGTTAAATAATAGAAATGAAAGTACCATTTTCACTTGTTTTATTGCTGTTTATCTCTCAATTCTCCTATTCGCAAGGATTGAATTTAGAGCAGTGTTTAAAAATGGCTGACACGGCTAATTTACAGATCAGGAATGCGCGACTGGACGTATCCATTAATGACAAACAGCGTGATGCATATGTATCGGCACGTCTTCCCCAACTTTCATTTGCAGGAGACTATAAATACAACGCTATCATTCCAGGGCAAGTAGTGCCGGGAGAGTTCTTCGGAGCGCCCGGAACATTTTCGACGATTCAGTTTGGAGTTCCTTACAATCTGAGCAACACGGTGCAACTGACCCAAATCTTATATAATTCTCAAGTAAATTATGGTCTCAACGTTTTGAAGATTAACGACGAACTCGTGCGTCAACAACAAGTTGTAACTGAGCAAGAGATAAAGTATCAGGTAGCAAATACCTTTTTTAATCTTCAGGCAGTAACCAAACAATTGGCTTTCATTTCTTCCAACATCAAAAGTATGGATGAATTGATTAAAAACATGGACGCTATGGTAAAACAAGATCTAGTTGTTAGTACCGAACTCGATAAATTAAAAATCAATCGACTTTCATTACAAAACAGTCAAGCGTCATTGAATGCAACGAAGGAACAACTGGATTCTTATTTGAAAATACTCATTGGTTCAAACGAATCCGGACCACTGGTTCTGGAAAGCGACGAATTGGTGCAACAAAGTATCTTGGTTGACCAAACGTCCATCCAATACCCTGAATTAGGACTGATCGAAGCACAGATCAAATTGAATCAAGAAGAGCGTAAAGGTAATAACATGGCATATCTACCTAATTTGTCACTTTACGGAGTCTACAACTACAATTACAACATGAAACCCGAAGACGATTTCCGAGTTGGTATTGAAGGTGCTTTCGTAGGATTAAAACTGGATTGGAAACTTTTCGATGGATTGGAGAAAGTACATAAACAGCGCGTCATCGCTCTCACTGCCGACAAATTGAATAATCAATCTCAGTTACTGGAGCAACAACTTAACATGAAGTCAAATAACGCAAAGCTTCAGATCGAGGTGCAAAAGAATTCCTTAGAAGTTGCCCGTGAGCAATTGAAACTAGCCGAAAATGTATTCGCGCATACAGAACTTAAATTTAAGGAAGGATTGATCGGTTCATCTGACCTCATCCAGGAAGAAAATCAACTTTTACAAGCACAAACCAATCTTGTCACTACCTATATAAAACTACGACAAGCAGAATTGGAATATTTAAAATCAATTGGAAATATAAAATAAACATGAAACGCATAGTTATAGTCTTAG
>JBFHIN010000238.1:0-3861 GCA_041596415.1 Crocinitomicaceae bacterium
ATTATAGTGTACCCTAATCCGGCAGAACAGAATGACCAGATCGTATTAAACAATCTAAAACTCGTTACAGGTAATATAACTATTTATGACATTAGCGGTAATATCGTTCAACACACCGAAAAGCAAGCATCGTCAAATTATGAAATTTTAAATACAGACCAATTATCCAAAGGGATCTATAATATATATGTTACACAAATGAATGAGACAGAAATAATCAAACTAGTTATAAAATAACACTTTATAAACCAAGAGTTTATGTTGCTTTAGAGTTGAAGTGAGAAGTTAAAGTGTAGTAAGTTAAAGTAGCATGAAAAATTAAACGGATGCATTTTCAATTTGTTGATTTTTCTGAGTTTGAGTGAACGGGAAGATTCGTTTAATTTTTAAAAGAAAACGCTCCACTGTAAAGGTGGAGCGTTCTATTTTTTATTTCATGATCAAATCCTATCAACGGCTACTTTGTAGGTGGGATCTTCCAGAATATTCACATCGATGATCTGCTCTGCGTTTTTCAACAATAGTTTACAATCTGGACTTAGGTGCTTCAAATGAATTTTCTTTCCTGCTTTAAGATACAAATCAGTTATCTTGTTTAACGCTTCAATAGCTGACATATCCGCTACCCTACTTTCCGCAAAGTCTATCACAACATTTTCCGGATCATTATTCACATCAAATTTCTCTATGAACGCAGTAACCGATCCAAAAAATAGAGGTCCATATATTTCATAATGCTTAACACCGTTTTCGTCTATATATTTTCTGGCTCTTATTCGTTTTGAATTTTCCCACGCGTAAGCTAATGCTGAGATGATCACACCACTTAGAACGGCGATGGCAAGATTGTGTGAAATTGCTGTGATTAAGGTCACAAGTACCATTACAACTACATCTGATGTTGGCATTTTGCGGAAAGTTTTAAAACTGGCCCACTCAAATGTACCGATAGAAACCATGAACATTAATCCTACCAAAGCCGCCATCGGTAATTTTTCAATCAACCCCGATCCAAACATGATAAACACAAGTAACATGATAGCCGCTGTTATTCCCGACAATCTAGCACGAGCACCTGAAGAAGTATTGATCAAACTTTGACCGATCATAGCGCAGCCCCCCATCCCTGAAAGAAACCCTGACAGGATATTCGCACTTCCTTGGGCAATGCACTCACGGTTTCCATTCCCTCTTGTTTGAGTGATCTCATCTATTATATTAAGCGTTAACAAACTTTCGATTAATCCTACTCCTGCAACAATGGCTGAAAAAGGTAAAATGATCAACAATGATTGCATTGTGAGCGGAATTGTAGGAATTGAAAGCGGTGGAAATCCCCCACGTATACTCTCCCCTTCTCGCATGGTGTCTGCAACAGTTTTTGTGTCGACATTAAATCCTAAAACGATTACCGAAACTACAATAATAGCCACCAAAGATGAAGGAATTTCTTTTGTAAGCTTTGGGAGCAACCAAATAATCAGCATGGTTAACAATGTTAAACTTAGCATAATGATCAATTTGTTAGTCGCTAACAAACGATGTGATTCTAGGTCATAAAAATTCGGGAATTGAGCCATAAAAATGATAATTGCCAGACCATTCACAAATCCAAACATAACAGGGTGAGGAACGAGACGAATGAATTTCCCTAGTTTTAAAACTCCAGCAAGAATTTGAAATATTCCGGCTAATATAACTGTGGCGAAAACATAGTTCAGAATCATTTCAGGTTCAATGCCCGGGAATGTGTTTTTTAACTCCAAAATCAAGCCCACAAAAATTACTGCTACTGCTCCTGTTGCACCGGAAATCATCCCAGGGCGTCCGCCAAAAATAGAGGTTACCAAAGCCATCACAAATGCCGCATATAAGCCAGTCAAAGGTGAGAATCCAGGAATCATGGCAAAGGCAATAGCCTCAGGAACCAAAGCTAATGCTACGGTTAATCCGCATAAAATTTCCGTTTTGTAATTAACCTGAGCCTTAAAGTCGAATAGATCGATGTATTTTTTCATTTCTGCAATTTGTATATTCCTTGAAAACAAGTCGGCAAAGTTAGTCATTTCACAGGAATAGATTTTTGTAGTAATTTTTAATTCTTTTTACAGATTTTTCAATTATCTTGAGTTCATGGAATTTGACGTTTTACGCTTTTTACGACTATTTCAATTACGACGAGAGAAGGAAGAATATTCGGTGGTTAGAGAAGTCATCGAAAGAGAAAGCGTATTTTCTGGCGCCAACATTTGGATTCTTTTCTTTGCAATTCTCGTTGCCTCTTTAGGTTTAAATATTAATTCCACCGCTGTGGTTATTGGTGCCATGTTAATTTCACCTTTAATGGGACCCATTGTCGGTATTGGTTTCGGTGTCGCCATAAGGGATTTAAAAATGATGAAAAATGCATTTGTAAATTATGCTTTTGCCGCAGCAGTAGGGCTCTCCGCATCGACCATTTATTTTGCCTTATCCCCAATCGATGAAGCACACTCGGAAATCCTGTCCCGAACTTTACCAAATATATACGACGTACTGATTGCCTTGTTTGGTGGATTTGCGGGAATTATTGCTATTTCAAGTAAATACAAAGGAAATGTTATTCCTGGTGTGGCTATTGCAACGGCCTTGATGCCTCCACTTTGTACCGCCGGTTATGGGTTAGCCACATTTCAGTTTAACTACTTCTTGGGGGCATTTTATTTATACTTAATCAATAGTGTGTTTATTGCAGCTGCGACATTATTTACTGCAACGGTTCTCAAATTCCCGAAAAAAGAGTACGAAGATTCGGCCGTAGAAAAAAAAGAAAAGATTATTATTTGGTCAATAATTACGCTTACACTTTTACCTAGTATTTATCTTGGGTATGACATCGTTAAGAAAAGTCGATTTCAAGAAAACGCAAAAAAATTCATCAAACAAGAAGCTAATTTTGAGAACGATTACCTCCTGAATCAAGAAGTAGATCCCAAAGAAAGAAAAATTGTTTTAACCTATGGAGGTAAAGAAATCGACTCTCTTCAGATTAAAAAATTGAGAGAGAAGCTTGAATTCTATGATTTAAAAGGGACCCAACTTGAAATTAAACAAGGTTTTTCCATCCTTGAAGTCAACAAAGAGGATGAAAAAGTCAATCAAATGGGCTTTGCACTCAATTCTGCTAAAAATGAAAATGAAAAATTACGTCAAAAACTTGACAGCATTCAACACCAGCAATTAGACTCTAAGAAAATTTATAATGAATTAAAAGTTCAGTTTCCAATTATAAATGAAGCAGTTGTTCAAAAGGTCTATTTCTACTCAGAAACCACACCAAGAATTAGATATTCTTACCTGGTATTGCTAACTGTATCGGAGGAAATAAATTTTGATGACCAAAAAAAATTAAACAACTGGCTTAAGGTGCGCCTTGATGATCCAGATCTCCATTTGATCATTAATTATAAACCAAAAATACTACCTTGAGGCCTTTAGTTGCTTGAAATTTATTCCTAAACTTCTTTCATAGCCTCGAATCTTCTTCACTTCCGAAGTGTCTATCAAACATAATGAACGTCCTTTTTTTCCACCTCGTGCGGTTCTACCACTGCGATGCGTATAATATTCAATAGTGTCAGGTAATTGATAGTGAACAACAAAGGCAAGAGATGGAATATCTAACCCACGAGCAGCTAAATCAGTAGCGAGCAAATATTGTATTTTATGAGATTTAAAAGCACGAATGACTTTTTCTCTATCCTTTTGAGATAGATCTCCATGAATCACACCTATATTATAATTAAATTCCTTTAATCTATTTGCAAGATTATCCGTGGCAATCTTAGTTCGACAAAATATGATACCGCGCTCATCACCTTC
>JBFHIN010000239.1:0-3854 GCA_041596415.1 Crocinitomicaceae bacterium
GGAAATATTGCAAATAAGGTAAATGGCAAGGCCAAGGCCGCTGAGAATCCGCCCATGATCACTGCAGGGCCTAACATTGAACCTGAGCTTGCTGCTTGCACAAGTGATGAACCAATTATTGGACCTGTACAAGAAAAAGACACTAATGCCAATGTAAATGCCATAAAGAAAATCCCTACGATCCCTCCTTTATCCGCTTTGCTATCTGCATTGTTTACCCATTTCGCCGGCATTCTGATCTCGAACGCACCGAGGAAAGAAAAAGCAAAGACCATAAATACTAGGAAGAAAAGTAAATTCATCCAAACATTCGTCGATAGTTCATTTAATCCTGTAGGCCCCATTATTGCCGTAATAATTAACCCTAATGAAACGTAAATTCCAATGATCGAAAGACCGTAAATCAACGCATTGATTATTCCTTTAGCTCTAGATTTTGATTGCTTAGTAAAGAATGATACCGTCATTGGGATCATTGGGAAAACGCAAGGTGTTAATAAGGCTACAAATCCCCAACCGAAGCCTTCTAAAAAGATGATCCATAAACCTTTAGATGATTCTTTTTCTTTTTTAGATTCTTTTTTCTCTAATATTACCTCATCAGATCCTTTTGTTTCATTCGTAGCGTCGGTTGAATCAACTTGCTTGTCTGAATTATTATGTAAAGTATCGATAGGTTTTAACCCGGTATTTTGAGTAGTACTTGTTTGTTCTTTGAGAAAGCCTGAAACTTTAATTTTTGCTTGTTGATCCGGAGGAAAAATACATCCATTTTCATCACAGATCTGAAAGGAATAATCGAAATCTACGTTGAAATCGTCTTTGGTTAAAACCTCAATTTTCTGTTTGAAAACTGCTTTTTTCTCGAAATATAAGGACGTTCCAAGCTCATCTTTTACGGTTTTTGGCTTCACACCATCCGTAAGCGATCCCATCAACTTGAAGTTAGAAGATTTCGTAAATTTAAATTTTGTCGGATATCCTGTTAGATCCGCTTTATTAGGATCATGATTAACAGAAAACACATGCCACCCTTCTTTCAACGTTGCTGTTGCAACAATATTAGCATGTTTGTCATCCACTTTTTCAAGACTGAACGACCAACTAATTTTGTCTGCCCAATTTCCTTGTGAATAAGCGAAGTTTTGGGCAAGTAGCGCACCAATTAAACATATTGTTTTAAAAATTGCTTTCATAGAGAGTTTCAAATTATTTGGAAAGAACAATTGCAAATTCTTTATCCACCGGAGGATAACACATTGTTGAATTGCAGATCATATAAGTGATACTACCGTGAACTTCTGTGTCTTTTTTTACGGAAACGCGTTGGGTAAACGTCACATTTCCCTCAAAAAAATCGAGCATAGCTTCAAAAGTCTCGTCGTACTTTTGAATTGGAGTGGGTTCAATCACCCTGCCAATAAATTTCACTTGATCATTTTCCTTCCACGTAAATGCTGTTGGAACAGGACCGATATCATTTTGCACATGCTGACTATACAAGTGCCATCCTTCTTCCAGTTTGGCCTGTAATTCAATTGCACTTTTCTCTTTATCAAATGTATAGGTCCATTCGATTTTCTCCTGAGCATAACTGCTTGAAAACCCAATAAGCAATAATAATAGATTCAAGTACCGCATTGTTCGTCAATAGTTCTTGACCAAATTTAAGAATACAAATGACAAAAAGTAATCTTCAATACAATAATCCTTGAAATCCTAAGCGTAATTTTTAATGAATAGTGTGCAGTAATTTTAGATTTTAACTTCCAGAATGCAATCAACCGGCATCCAAATCCCACCTTTTAGGCAAATGTATTTTTCACCAGCAGCCCAGATGGTGGTGTCAACACGCTTAACACCCTGGTCGTCTTTGAAAATTATAGATACTTTGCTGTGATGCGCATTCCCGAGGATCATGGCCCTTTCGATCTGCTTTAACAACTCGGGATGTTGAGAGATTTTCTCTTTTTTAGAAAAGGACAAGGTGCTAATCACCTCCTTTTCAATGAGTTCAGGTTTCATAATCGCTTGCATAGTAAAATAGTTTTGTACCTTATAAGATAAGAAACAATTCTTTACACAAGAAATGAAATGAATATTTTGTAGTATTTAATGAATGAAATATGTGTACAACCGACTAAAAGCTTATTTCATTCATAGAATAACGCGCAGTTGCAGCGATGGACTGATCTGCAAAAAGTCCTTTTTCGTACATGTATTTACCTGTAATCGCAATCATCGCAGCATTATCAGTACAGTACTCAAATTTCGGAATATACACGTCCCAATTTCTTTCTTTTCCAAGCAACTCAATTCGATTTCTCAACCCTGAATTGGCTGAAACCCCTCCAGCAATAGCAATTTGATCGATACCTAGCTCTTTGGACGCCTTAAGTAATTTTTTCATCAAGATGTCGATCACTGTTTTTTGAATTGAAGCGCAGAGATCATCTAAATTATCTACAATAAAACTTGGATTCTTGTCTGATTCCTGCTGTAAGAAGTATAATATGGAAGTCTTCAATCCACTAAAACTAAAATTGTAATCAGCTACCAATGGTTTTGCAAATTCAAATCGGTTTGGATTTCCGTTTTTTGCATGCTTGTCGATCAAAGGCCCTCCAGGATATGGAAATCCTAACAACTTAGCGGCTTTATCAAAGGCCTCTCCGGCAGCGTCATCGATAGTCGAGCCAATCACACGCATTTTTAAATGATCTTCCACCAGCACGATCTGTGTATGTCCACCCGATACAGTCAAACATAAAAAAGGAAATTCCGGTTTTTTTTTATCCTCGTCATCAATAAAATGTGCCAATACATGTCCGATCATGTGGTTCACGTCAATAATCGGAATATTTAATGCCAAAGCAAACGACTTGGCAAAGCTCGTTCCTACAATCAGTGAACCCATTAATCCAGGCCCTCTTGTAAAGGCTACGGCGTCTATATCTTCCTTCGAGATACCCGCTTTTTTAATTGCTGCGTCAACTACCGGAATGATATTTTGCTGATGCGCTCTACTGGCCAGTTCAGGAACTACGCCACCGTATTTCTCGTGAATTTCTTGTCGTGCTATCAAGTTTGACAGAATGGTGTTATTTTTGAGTATAGCGGCTGAGGTGTCATCACAAGATGATTCAATACCAAGGATTATTAGTTCTTTTTGACGCAACTTTATGTAAGTTTGTAATACGGATGGTAAAATTACTGAAAATATTGGGAAGAATTATCGGGATCTCTCTCGAATGGACCCTACTTTTGATCACCGTTTTTGCCTTCATTATACGCACCAGTCCAGTTCAAACTTATCTAGCTAAACAAGCTACAGATTTTCTTTCAAAGGAATTAAACACTACCATTAAAATTGATCGCGTATCTATTGTTTTTATTGATCGCGTTGCTTTAGACGGTGTTTTTGTTTTAGATCAAAAAAAAGATACGCTGGCAGACATTAGCAGGATTTATGCATCGCTCGGAGACTTAAACTTGAAAAAAAACTTTCTGCGATTGAGCAATGTTTCCCTTGAAAAAGGAAAAGTGAAAATTAATCGAGATAGCCTAACAGGCGACTACAATTACTGGTTCATTACAGATTACTTCGATTCGGGGAAACCTCAAAAAAAGAAGAAACCGTTCACTGTGGCGTTAAGCCGTTTGAATCTGGATAAAATGGAAGTTTTTTATGATGATTACAGAAAATCATACTCCGACTTCGGAATGGATTACGACCATCTTCATTTTAAAAATGTCACTTTAGTGGCCAAAAATATTCAATCGAGAAACGGTTCGGTAACGGCTTACGTAAAACACCTTTCTACCATCGAATCCTGTGGGTTTTTATTGAAAAA
>JBFHIN010000240.1:0-3835 GCA_041596415.1 Crocinitomicaceae bacterium
AGGCTGCAAGTTATTCAATATGGAAAGCGAATTTTCGATTATCCAATGTTCGGTACATTCAGTATCAAGTTTGATAAGGTCAACCGAGGTTAAATTATTTTCATTGAGACTTTTTTCAATCGTGGTTACCTCAACCATGAATGAGGTGTGATCCAACTTTAAGTTGGTAGCGTCAAGACTATTCGAACCATTCAAATTATATTTCAACCAAGGATATTTTGCGTTCTTGACTTCATGAAAGGTCAATTTTCCTTCAATATTTGAAATTGCTTTGTCAATAATTGTCACATTCACACACTTATTAGCTGCAACATTCTTTTTCAAAAAATGAAGTGAGCCCACTGATGGCTCAAACGCAAGAATTTTGCATTTTGGATTCAATTTAGATCCTATGATAGAAAAGTAACCGATGTTCGCTCCGATATCAAGAAACACAGCCGATTGTTTGATCAAATGGCTAAACAGAGGAGTAAATTCATAATTCTCCGCCCCCTTGTAGAAAAGTTCTTGTCCAACACTGCTAGTTTGATTTGTGAATAGATCAAATTTGAAGTCCTCGAGTGTTACAGTTATTTTTCCGGAAATACCGACCAACATTTTATTCGTTAATCTAAATACCTGTTTGGATAAGGGACGAATCAACCGGTTTACTTCAGGAGAATAAACAATTTTATATAGGGCTTCCATGGTTTTTTCTGTATTTGTTCAAGACTTCCAGAAGTTTACTTTTTCTATTATCGTAGGTAAACTCTTTCGCAATTCGATTATTGGCTCCTTCACTTTTCTTTTCCTTTTCTTCCTTTGAAAGAGCTTTTGCTTCAGTGATAATTTCCGATAGTTCATCCACGGATCTGTGTTTTAATAGAAATCCTTTGTCTTTTATGATGTAAGGAATGCCTGATACATTGGAACCGATTGGAATACAGCCGCAAAGCATTGCTTCTGCCAACGCGTTTGGAAAACCTTCCATAATGGATAGTTGGAAATAGAACTCATGTGTTTGAAAAGTTTCTATTACCATTTCCTGATTCATAAAGGGAAGCAATTTGACGTTTGGAGTAACGTCGAGTTCCATTTTACCATCCCATCCAACCAAGGTAAAGGTGCAATCCGGATGTTGTTTCGCAACTTCAATTATTAAATCGTAGCCTTTTCTTTTGAAGCTGTATGGGTCGGATAAATTTCCAATGGTTAAAAATGAATATGGAACGCGCTCATTTTTTTTAGGTAATGTGAATTTTTGAATGTCATACCCGTAATACACAGGGGTGAAGGAAATGTGCTTAGCTTGAGGAACAAAATAACTGTAACCTTGCGCTGGAGCCCCTCCCGGATAATAATCGTAATGCTGAAAATACAAGCTTTCGTGAACAGGTAAAATATGACGGGCCATTCGAAGCGATAATGAAGTGGCATGTCCTAATAGTTTTTTTGTATAATTCCCATAACTAAAATCCGGAAAATTACTAGCATCATTTCCGGCAACTATAATTAAACAAGGTTTATTAAATAGCTTGCCAAAAAACGCAGGTAAAAGAGACGAATAACCTGCGAAATGACAATATATCCCTTCAGATTTCCATATGTGCTTTACTAATAAGAAAAACTGTTTAATGAATTCAAAGGGAACTCTTGTTTTATTAGAAACATTAAAAAAGAGCTCGACGACTTGGAATTCTTCATTTAAAATTTCCACGTCCCGTAAAATGAATGTAGATCGAGATGGATATACGTAAATCACTTTTTCTTTGGAAGGCATATTTTTTATTTGTGCTTTGAATTTAGGAAAAAGTAAGCTAATAACAGTCTTAAATTCTCATTTGCCTTAATGAGTTTGAATTTTTAGTTTAATTTCGTTTCAGTTTTAGCAGATCATGGGCTTTATTCAAAAAGATGCACTTCGTACAATGTTATTGTCCTATATTGGACTTTTCATAGGTTACCTAAATAGAGGTGTTCTTTTTATCATCATTTTAACGACCGAACAAATAGGGCTCGTCAACCTAATTATTACGGTTGGCCTTTTGTTTGCCCAAATAGCTAGTCTTGGTGTAATAAATACAATATGGAAATTTTTACCATTTTTCAGAGACCCGGAAAAGAATAATTATGGTTTTCTAAAACTTATTCTTTTAATTGTTTCAGCCGGTGTGTTGATTGCCACTATCATTGCATATTTCTTTAAAGGATTCGTAATAACTTATTACTCTGAAAAATCGGAGCAATTTGTGAGTTATTACTATTGGATTATACCACTGGGTGTTGCCAATATCCTCTTTTTGGTCTTTGAAAATTACTTAAGGGGAATTTTTAAAAATGTTTTTGCTGTCTTTGTTAATGAGATTCTACTGCGCTTGTTGATTACAATTCTCCTCGTGATTTATGCCTTTAAATGGATCAACTTCGAGCAATTTTTAATCATTCATTTTCTTGCCTACTTTGTTCCTGTATTAATCTTGCTAGCCTATTTGATCCGTATCAAGGAATTAACAAAATGGAACGTCCCAATTGTTGTTCCAACAAAATTTAAAAGGATTATTGTAAAATATGGGGTGTATAGTTACATGAACAATTTAGGGACAATTGTCGTTACGACCCTCGATTCTACTATGATCGCATCATATGTTGGTTTGTCGGGAACCGGAATTTATATGACTATTTTATATCTGACAAGTGCACTTCAAATTCCTTATCGATCACTTTATAGAATTTCATCGCCCTTGGTTCCAGTATATTGGAAGGAACGCAAAATGGATGATATGGAAAAACTTTATAAGGATGTAAGTAGTATTAATTTGATCGTTGGTTTATTCATGTTTCTGCTCGTTTGGTTGAATAGGAATGAAGCGTTTGAGCTATTGCCTAAAGAATATGCGCCGGGAATGTTCGTGTTTTTATATTTGATGATCGGCAAGTTGTTCGATATGTACATGGGAATCAATACAGCTATATTGGTAACGTCCAAGAAATATTATCTCGAAATTATTTTTACGAGCATTTTGTTAACTGTTGTTTTTGTACTCAATCATTATTTAATACCAATTTATGGAATTGTAGGTGCAGCAATTTCTACGATGCTTGCTTACTTCCTCTATAATTTGTTAAGATTAGTCGTCATCTGGAAAATTTATGATCTCAACCCTTTCCGACAAAATCAATTGGTGATCTTCTTTTTTATGGCTCTCACACTTGTGATTGCCGAATTCACCTCTTTTGTAAATATGAATTACTTCGTAAGAGTTTCTTTACATACGTCCTTACTTTTGTTACTTTTCGTATTACCAATTTACCTTTTCAAAGTGGAGCCATTGGTCAATGATTATGTAGAAAAGGTGAAAAATAAGATTTTCAAACGCTAAAACTATTTCTCGACCACGAAAGCCTTAATATTTAAGACAACAATTTTAGGGTCTGTATTGGCCGTAACAGTTACGGTTTTATTTTGATCATTTAACTGTCCAACTTTTGGGTGAAATACAACTTCAATACGATCTGATTTCCCTGGAGGAATTGGTTTTTCAGGTTTTTGTGCTGTTGTACATCCACAGCTAACGTCAACTTTTTCGATGATCAGTGGGTTTTTCCCTGTATTCGTCACCACAAAAGAAGCTTTGTTCTCTGTATCTTCCTTGATTTTTCCAAAGTCTTGAGTGATCTTATCGAAAGTCATGCTGGTAAGTGTTGCCTTTTCATGAGCTATTCGATCTTGCTCTTCTTTTTCAATTGCTTTTAATGTTTCCTGAAGCTCTGCTTCGTTTTCACCATTCGCAGCTATAGTTGATTGAATGTCACCGCTCTTTGACTCAATAGCAGCATCATTAGCGCATGCACTTAA
>JBFHIN010000241.1:0-3824 GCA_041596415.1 Crocinitomicaceae bacterium
TAAGTCGATACAAATATACACTTTACAAGGGCAAATGAAAATATCGAAATATGGAGTATTCAACATCTAATGCTTGATAAACTTTATTGATCTTTCGTTGAGTTGAAGCAAATACATACCTGCTTGCAAGTTATCCAACTCAATTTTCGGAGTAGTCATTTGCACGACACCTGATCTAAGTTGTTTTCCTGAAAAATCGAAAATTGTATACTGCTCATCCTCGATAAGTCCTTTTACGAAAATTTGATTTTCAACAGGGTTCGGATAAATGGAAAGATCTTCCGTAATCTTTTCATCCGAACCAAGTACATTCGCATTAGAAATGTAAAAATAATCAATGCCGGCCTCGGTGATATTCACGTCAGGGTCAAAGTCTGCAACGCGAAAGAAAACTTGCATGGAAGAGGTAATGGCCAAATGATCAGCGAGCCTAACCGACTTTGGATTCCATTTGAAAAACGTTGACGGATCGGGTCCCACTTGATCAACGACAACTGAAAGAAAGCCATTGGAGACAATCACTTTTAAGGTGTCATTTGGCGGGGCACCGAACATGCAGTAAAACCAGCGTTGGTAATTTAAATGTGGATCGGTGTAAATGGTTAAATCCATTGGTGGTGAAACGAGTGTGGTATATCCTCCGTCCACATCATCAACATCCGGATTTAAATTCGGATTATTACCAGTTACGTAGGCATTTTTTCCGCAGTCAGCAGGAGCATCATCACTCGGTGCAGAACCACTGTTGGTAGGATTAGGTATGCCCCTCTCCCACATTCCGGATGTAGCACTGCCATTAACGATCCAACCCAGATCAAACGTAAATTCGTCGTGATATCCTTTTTCCAAGATAATGTTAACAGTCCCTGTTGATGCGTCGATAAACTGATCAAAACACTGCGTAACGTATCCCCATTTGGCCAACGTAATTTCATACCAATCCTCGTAATACAAGGTAAAATCTTCCTGGCCAATACCGTTTGTGATTCCGGTATGATTCAGCAATGGCGCAGAAAGCAATAACTGCACATTTTGTATGGGATTCATTGTTCCCGCTTCGAAAACATTAACCGTTAAATTAAATGGCGGTATCGGTACTAAGGTCACATCCTGATAAGTAATAATTCCTTGTGTTAGATTGACCGTAAAGCTTTGCGGATAATAACCTACTTTAGTATATGTCACCGTATATGTTCCTGAATTAAGGATTCCTGTGCCGTACGACCCGTCAGTTCTTGAATAATCGATCTGATCATTCGCCTGAATTTGCACTGACACATTGGCAAGTGGTAAAAGCGTACCATCTTCAATAACATTGCCTTCCAAATATGCAGCTTGCACATAAGTAGGATTAAGGATAAACAATCCTTCCGTGATATCTGTCGCCAAAATTAAACCTGAGGGAAGAAAAGGATAAACTCCCCAACAACCATCAAAGCTGGACGTTTGAAGGGGATACGTATCATAAGCCCCCACCTGCACCATGTTCGAGGGATGTGTGACATCGTGAATGGTAACACCATCGGCATAATAGCTGGTGATGATGAAATTTCCTTTTACATGCACATTATGTGGTATTATGCCATATCCTGGTGAGCTCTGAATTCTGTCAAGCTCGACAATATTGGAAGGATCGCTCACGTCATAAGCCGCTAAAAAAGCACCTGAAACTTCGTCGGTCGTAAATGCCACTTTCCCATCAGCTCGTGGCCATATGTTATGGGTGAAATTTGATGGTGTTGTCTTTGTGCCCAGTAAAATTGGATTTGCTTTATCCGTAACATCAACCAGGCTTAGAAATCCTTGATCGATGTGTGCCAAAAACATGGTGTCGTTGCGCACAAAGCCGTCATGCACGTACCAGTTATCAAAAACACCCACTTCAACCGGGTTCATCGGATCGGTATTCAGATCCAAGATGATCACTCCCCCATTACCACGATTAGCGCCGAAAATGTAGGCAAAACCGTTGGAATCAATGTATAAATTGTGTGCACTCGACCACGGCCCAGTTATAGTTCCATTGTAATAATTGACGGGAAGCGAAGTTGAAGCCGGTAAAGGATTCAGATCAATGATCAATAGTCCGTTTTCCGCTTCAGTTGTAACGTAGGCATGATTGTTCCAGGTTTTGAGATCTCTCCAGATCGATTCCATTCCCGGTTCCCAAAAAACTTCTATAGGATTCGCCGGATCCTGCAAACTGACCACTGAAGTTCCTTTTCTTGCTCCAACAAGAGCATATTCTATGTTTGTCTCATCTACATAGCCCCAAATATCATTAAGCTCAGTTGCGTGTAAGCTTTGGAAATCAACGTGTGAAATGGAATCCAGATTGTACTGACCATAGGTTGATGTTAACAGTAAAAAACTGCCTAAAAGCGTTAGAAATTTCATTCAAAAAATTTTAAACCAAGTTAATATTAAAACTGAAACTTAAAGTATGAATATTGCTGCTAGAACAAAAATCAAAATAATGACCAGATATTGCCACACATCCACAAAATAGGGAAAATAGCGTTTATATATCGATTTGATCTTCACCATACAAGTTTAAGAAAAAAAACGCTTTCGATTCTTAGGTTTAATCTTCTTTCTAGCGTTTTACGATGCTCTAAATTTATTATCTTTGCTTGTGTAAAATGAACGCTATGGCAAAAGAATCAACCGTTGTACAGGAAGAAGCATTAGATTTTGAGACATTTAAGCAGGAAGTTCTTAACGACTACCGTTTAGCTTGTATTTCAAGAGAGGCTTCACTTTTAGGTAGAAAAGAAGTGTTAACGGGTAAAGCCAAGTTCGGTATTTTCGGTGACGGGAAGGAACTTGCGCAAATTGCGTTGGCCAAGCAATTTCAAAACGGTGATTTCAGATCAGGATATTATCGTGATCAGACACTTATGATGGCTATCGATCAGCTGACAGTTCAACAGTACTTTGCAGGTTTGTATGCACATACGGATGAAAAAGTGGAACCACAGTCGGCAGGTAGACAAATGGGCGGACACTATTCGACCCGAAATTTGGACAGCAACGGCGCATGGAAGAATTTAATGGAACAAAAGAATAGTTCTGCTGATATTTCGCCCACCGCAGGACAAATGCCGCGTTTACTTGGTTTGGCACAGGCTTCAAAAGTATACCGTAATCATCCTACCTTAAAGGATCTTGAAGAATTTAAAAAATTCACCAACAATGGTAATGAGGTGGCTTTTGGAACGATCGGAGATGCTTCGACTTCTGAGGGACCATTCTGGGAAACGATCAATGCTGCTGGTGTTTTACAAGTACCGATGGTGATGTCTGTTTGGGACGACGGTTACGGGATTTCAGTTCCAAGAGAATACCAGACAACTAAAGGCTCAATTTCTGAAGCTTTGGCAGGTATGCAGCGCACAGACGAGAAAAAAGGTTACGAGATCTTCATCACTAAAGGATGGGACTACGCTCATCTTTGTGAAACTTACGCTAAGGCTGTGGCCCTAGCACGAGAGCAACACATCCCTGTCTTGGTGCACGTAAAAGAGGTTAATCAGCCCCAAGGACACTCAACCTCTGGTTCGCATGAAAGATATAAATCTGAGGAGCGTTTGAAATGGGAGACAGAATTTGACTGTATCAATAAATTCAAAGCGTGGATCTTAGATTTCAGTGCCAACGGTAATCAAATTGCTACGGAAGATGAGCTAGATCAAATTCAAAAAGAAGCAAAAACTTCTGTTAGAGATCAAAAGAATGCTGCCTGGAAAGCATTTGTAGAATCCATTCAAGCGGATCGCGACGAAGCGTTGCAGGTGTTAAAAGCTGTAGCAGCCGAAAGCATA
>JBFHIN010000242.1:0-3811 GCA_041596415.1 Crocinitomicaceae bacterium
CCTCCGATCGCATGCCATGCATACTGAATACCATTTTTAACGTCTTTAGTATCGCCAAACTGATTTACAAATTGATCCTGAACATTTGTAGGTGCAGAAAGTAAACCATTAAATAAGTTAACAATGTCTTTATCGGATGATGCCGAAGTAAAGTTTTGTGAGAATCGTCCACCTGATACTTTGAAACGAAGTTTTTCAGTTGCGTTATATTTTGCACCCAAACGAGGCTCCGGAGAAACTGTTCCTAAAGAAGCATATACTTGAGCACGCATACTTGGCTGGATTACCCAACGATTTCTAACCAAACGAATGTTGTAGTAAGCTCCAATCTCTGTTGTGAAATTCGTGGCTTCTATCTTTCTTTTTGCTTCGTTATAAGTTATGAATGAAGTGTTAAATCCATTGAAGTTCAATCCGTAGTTCATTTCACTTTCTTTCGGCAAGAAATATGTAAAATCGAATCCAAGATCGAAACCACCAATTTTGCTGTATCTTGGTTCAGTTTGCGACTCAGTAAAAGTTGTTTCATAAGTACTTCCGTTCACGTGACCACGGATCATCATTGGCGAAGAGTTGGGTAGTAAAAGGAAATTCATTCCTCCTCCAGACGCTTTCCAATCTAAATCAGCTACTGAATAGTTAACACTGTCGCGGTTATGGAAACCAAAAGCACTGAACTTGGATCCTTCCTTACTTGAAACAGTTACTTTTCCATACAAATCCGTAAAGTTGAAAGGTAACCCATTTCCTTCATTCACAGATGGATATAATGATCTTGAAGTGTAATCCAATAAACTGTGCTTAGCCGAGAAAACGTACGAAGCTGGTGATGCCGATCCATCCTTAGGTTTTGAAAAAGGTCCTTCTAACACTGCTTTCGCCAAGAACGGGGATGCAGATATCTTTCCTCCAAATTCTTTGCGGTTACCATCTCTGTAGGTGATATCCATAACTGAAGATATGCGTCCTCCATATTTGGCATCAAAACCTCCGGTATATATATCCACATTCTTTACCAATTCTGTTTCAAAAATGGAAAAGAAACCGATGGAGTGGAATGGATTGTAAATGGTCATACCATCCAAAAGAATTTTATTCTGAATTGGTGTTCCACCACGAACATAAAGTTGTCCACCTTGATCCCCGGTGGTAACAACTCCCGGTGTTACCGAAAAGGCACCAACAATGTCATTTTCTGCTCCAACACTCGGAATGCGCTCTAGCCCTTTTTTATCTAATTTGATCTGTGAGATCTGTACCTCGTTCTTTTTCTGCTTTGACTCAGCGCTTACACTCACCTCATCAAACTCTTTTACCGAACTTAATTTCTCTAATTCGATTTTAAAATCAAGAATTCCTTTTACCTCCTTAACTTCGATTATTTTGTAAACCTCATTATAGCTGAAATTTCTAACGTTGATCAAATACGTTCCTTTATCGATTTTCGGGAAATTAAAAAAGCCATTTACGTCTGTTACCGCCCCTGCGATCGTTGAGCTATCAGATGTTTTTAGCAATCGAACTTTTTCAAATGCCATTGGCTCACCGTTGGCCTTATCATAAATAAATCCACGTACGGTTACATCTTGTGCTACGGCTGTGGCAATGAAAAGTAAATTGAAAGTTAAGAAAGTTAGAAATTTCATAGTTTAACAGTTCTTTAAAGAGTGTCCGAATATAAGCTTTTCCGCTTAAATCTGTTTCTATTTACTTAAAAACAATTTTATCGGTAGCTATTATTTATTGCAATGATTATTTCAATGCCTTTTTGGCTTTTTCCCAATAAACATCCATCTCCTCAAGCTTCATCTGTGCAATCTCTTTATTTTCCTCCTGAATTAGCGCTTCCATTTTTTGAAAACGATTTATGAATTTTTTATTGGTTGTAGCAAGTGCAGATTCAGCATTGATACCGATGAAGCGACTATAATTGATCAGGGAGAAAAGTAAATCTCCGAATTCTTCCTCTTTGTTTTCACTATTCAAACGAACTTCTTCTTCAAACTCGGCCATTTCCTCTTTTACTTTGGCCCAAACATCATCTTTATTGTCCCATTCAAAACCAATTCCTTTCACTTTTTCTTGGATACGAGCGGCTTTCACCATCGCCGGTAGAGATCCTGGCACGCCTTCCAATACTGATTTTTTTCCTTCCTTTAATTTTAGTTTCTCCCAGTTTGCCTTAACTTCTTCTTCATCTTGTACCACTGTATCTCCGTAGATATGTGGATGTCGATAAACAAGTTTATCACTGATCTTGTTGAGTACTGAATCAATGGTAAAAAGTCCTTGTTCGGAACCTATTTTGGCGTAAAAAACCATATGCAAAAAAATGTCACCGATCTCACCTTCCAAAGATGGATAGTCTTTATCCGAAATGGCATCAGCAAGTTCGTAGGTTTCTTCAATCGTTAAAGAACGCAAGGTCTCGAAGGTCTGTTTTTGATCCCAAGGACATTTTTCCCTCAGATCATCCATGATATTAAGTAGGCGCTCAAAAGCGGCAAGTCTGACATCCATCGTTTTTTATTTCAAAAGTAGAATTTTTTTAATGGAACTGTTCAAATGATTACTTTTGCCTATACATGAAACATGCTATAACCATATTGATGTTGCTCTTTGCATCCACGCATTCCTTTTATGCGCAGATGGAATGGGGCCTTGATTATAGACAAAAGATCGGTTTTTTAGCAGCCCATAGAGGCGTGATGGCGCACATACCTCAACATAGGGCGAATGCTGGCGAATTAACATTTTTCGTGCATACAAAAGGAAAAAAGGCATGGCATAAAGCCTGTGGTTTCCCGACCGTTGGTGCAACAATTTTCGGAGGTTCAGTTGGGAATAATGAGATATTGGGAACCTATTGGGGAAGTTATGGTTTCATTGAATTTCCTTTTGTACATGCTCCGCATTATCGGTTTTTAGGGAAACTAGGTGCCGGAATGGGATTTGGGACGAAAGTTTTTGATCAGGAAACGAACCCAAAGAACACCGCGATGAGCACGCATTTGAATGCTTTATTGTGTGTTGGCATCAGAAATGAATGGACCTTTGATAGAAATCAGATCAGTTTGGGCCTTGACATGACTCATTTCAGTAATGGCGCGTCAAAAGTGCCGAATTTGGGCGTTAATTTGCCTTATCTTTCTTTAGGATATGGAAGGGTGTTGCAACATGCATTCAAAGATTCAGTTACGCAACCGTACAAAAATCAGTTTGAAAAATGGTTGTTTTCATTGAATTTCATCGGATCAATGAAGGAAATTTTTCCAACGAATGGTAAAAAATACCCAGTTTTGGCCCTAAGTGCTTCTGCTCGTTATTTTGCTCGACCAAAAGTTGGTTTTGAAGGCGCATTTGATATCATATCCAAACAGGCAATCATAGGGTACAAACCCGAAATTGAAAAATCACAATGGGATCTTCTCCAGATGGGTGTTTTTGCCGGATATTTGGTTCCCTTAGATCAGTTTCATTTCGTAATCGGAATGGGACTTTACCTTAAGGATAAATACAGACCCGAAGATTTCGTTTATCATCGTATTGGTATTCGTTACAGTTTTACCAACGGTTTGAACACACAGGTCGTTCTTAAATCACATTGGGCCAGAGCGGATTACATTGAATGGGGACTAGGATATACTTTTAATCGTAACAAGTGAAAAAGATTATTTACATATTTTCATTAGTCTCTTTACTTATTTCTTGTGGTAAAGCCGAGGATAGACCTTGTTGGAAATCTGTCGGTGAGGAAAGTACCAAGGAAATTGAACTTGGGGAATTTGACCGTTTAACACTATATGAGCAC
>JBFHIN010000243.1:0-3797 GCA_041596415.1 Crocinitomicaceae bacterium
ATTATGAGGTATCACTGCATTAAAAAAGGATGTAACTACTGTTCGGATGCAATCACGTAGAACTGCGTGCCTCGATGGCCATTATTGCCAACGGTTTAGCTATGAACAGTAGGGGAGCAAACTAGCGTTTGCTTTCCGCCACGCACATAGCGAAATCTTTTTGTTTTGATTTATTTTTCCTGTCCAGAGCAAAATCCAAAAGATTTTGCGGACTTCCTAAAAATACACAAACCTTTCAATTAAGCCCTAAGCCCGTATTGTTTATAGGTTTTGTTGTAAAACGTTTTTAATAATCGAATGAAAGCTCAATTTCATTTTCTAGGGTAATAAACATTGGGAAGTCCTCAGAAGTATTCACTCTGTTTTTTCTCCTAAAAACCCGTATCACGTTTGGCTGATTTGCGGCAACGAAAACTCTTAATGATGTATTCAAACCATCTGCTTTAAAAGTACCAAAACCGCTAGATCCAGTCGAAAATTCGGTGTCTATAAAAGAGTTTTCTCCTATTCTAGGACCAAAAGGGTATAAAGTTTGTACTTCGAAATTGTCAGTCTCATCTATTGGAATAAAATTATTTAAGTTAACAGTGATAAACGTTTTTCTAGGAAAAAAATAGTCTCTTTCGATTAAAGTATCTCTTCGGTTAATGGAGAAAATGGGAAACCCTAAATCCGTTGTTGTTGTTCCGATTAGATTATTTGTTCTTATAAACCGATTGTTATCTAAATTCGAATCATTAATATTTACAGAGAAGAATCCCTCTGCTGAAGTTCCAAGCTCATCATCTTCAATGAAGAAGTCGTTATTTATAAAGCCATTTTCATCAGATTCATCTTCAATGATTCTCCTAAGACTACCTCCAAAACCGGCATTGCTTATTCGATAATTTAAATTTACGCGGACACCTTGAAGTGGCTCATTGTTATTTGAAAAAAATCTAAATCTTAACGTTGAACAATTGGCATCACAAACCAAATCGGTGTCATCTTGAGTACAGCTTAATGTTAAGAGAACGACAATAATTAACAAAATAAATTTTTCAAAATACCTCATATTTCAGGATGTATCAAAATGTTTTACAACGCCTAGGCTATGATTTCGTTGTGGGGAACGTCGTAGACTTTCCCACTTATGAAATCAGGCCGTTTGGTGGTTTCTATTATTGTTTTTTGCATGAAGCCACAATGAATTATAGCCGATGTTAGCATTAGTATTTCAATTATTTAATCACGAATTACTTTTGTTTTTGATAGATAATCATGAATTCCATTTTTTACAAATAGAAAAGAAAGGCGATCAAAAGGAATCAGTCGGCAAAATGTTCTTGTAACTATGTCCGAAGAATCAGGTGTCGTTCCGTCTGATTTTACAACATGTGTTTTAGTGATAAATTTCCCTAAAGTTTTTTGATATTTTAATTCCATTATCGAATAGTATCCTATAAATGCAGCTAGAAATGTAAAATAAACGATAATCTGAATTGACTCCAAGCTACTTGGATTAAATACAAGTCCTATCATAAAACTCAAGATGAAGGATATTATAATCCAAGTAGTCCAGTCTATTATAAAATGAATAAACCTTATTCCAGAACCTACAACATTCGAGTTTACGTTATGTTTTTGAGATTTTTCCAATTCTATTTTTTTCTTAAGCTCTTGAAAGGTTGTAGTATCAATTTGTCGTTTTTCAATTTCTCTTTCAGCAGCTTCTAAAGCAAGAGAATTATACTTATCCCGATCAGCTGTGACTATTTTTATTAATTCTTTATCTGTCCTTTCAGACATTACTTTCATGAATTCGTTTTCCATTGGTCTTGCTTGGTCAATATTAATGCTAACGGTTAGGCTCGTATGTTTGGATTATTATGAATATACGAAGGTTGAATATAGTAAATTTAGATTAAAAACTATATCAAAAAAGAGGAGGGACAAAGAGGTTAGGCTAGATACATAAACTTGATATCGCATCTTAGGTCTGTGCCCTTCTCTTACTTTCTTGGAACTTGAACAGTACCTAGGTCCCGCAACGGGGAGGCCGAATTAAAAGCGAGCGAAAGTGATGAAGGAAGTCTTGATATGCAAACAAATGATCTTATGAGCCAAAGCCAAGTATTGAAACATTCGATAGGGATCGATGTGAGCAAGGACAGCCTATCGGTTTGTTCCTGCAAATTAATGGAAGACCTGCAGAAGGAGTTCGTGTTGGGCAAGGATGTCCCCAACACCCCCCATGGCTTTAGGTCGCTTCTTAAATGGATACGTTCGATAGAAGTCCAGGGGCCTGCTCCTGTGGTGTTGCTAGAGGCCACGGGCGTTTATCACGAGGCACTTGCGGAATATCTCTATGCTTCGGGAATTACGGTGAGCATCATGCAGTCCGGTCGAGTAAAGCGCTATGCACAGAGTCTTGACCAACGGTCCAAGACGGACCTGTTGGACAGCAAGATGCTCTCCATGTTGGGCAGTGAGCGCAGCTTGTCCCCTTGGACACCGCCCAGTAAGCTGTTGCGCCTTCTTAAGGGGCTGAGTAGGGAACGATCTGCACTGGTAAGGGCAAAGAGCCTGGAGAAGAACAGAGCCCACGCACTGGAGCACAGCTCCCATGGAAATAGGCGTACGGAGGGTCGCTATGAAAAAAGGATGAAGCTTTACAAGACCCAGATAGCCGAGATAGAGTTGGAAATGCGGGCCCTTATCGCCTCGGATGTTGCATTGTCCCAAAAGATGGCGTATCTGGAAAGTATTCCCGGTGTGTCCTTTATAGCCTCGGCCACGGTGGTATCGGAGACCTTGGGATTTTCCTCGATTACCAGTGCCAAACAGTTGGCAAGTTTTGTGGGGTACGACGTGGTACTCAGGGAATCGGGAAACTTTAAGGGCAGGACCCGGATCAGCAAAAAAGGGAACAAGCATATACGTGCGGTGCTGCACATGCCTTCGATGGCGGCGATTCGGGTGGACTCGACACTCCGACCATTCTACCTTCGGCTCAAGGCCAAGAAGGAGAAGCCGATTATCGGGCTGGTCGCCACCCAGCGAAAGCTGTTGCTGCTGATGTACGCCCTTTGGAAAAAGGAAATATACTATGAGCCCGAAATAGCAAAAAAAAGGACAGCAGGCCCAAAAGAGCCTGCTGCGCAGGATAGCAACTTGATGGAACAGGTTACTTCCTAAATTATCGTATAAAAAACTTGTTTTATAACACAGTACCTATGATTCCGTTGTTGAGATTTGATGTCAATCAAATCGAGCTTGGGATCATGCCGGTCTAAAGTACGAAAAGTTTTGAATTGTAGTAAATATGCTAAACAATGGATTATAGGCCATGTTAGGCAACGTATTTATTCTGGATATGGTCGACCAGCATAGATATACATAATACTGTCCGAATTTGGGTCTAGATATCGAAGAATTTTCAACTTTATCAAGGGTAATTGAAAATCATCCTCGCCATATGTGTCCAGTATTAATTCAGAAAAAATAGAGCGATTTAATTCCTTTCCGTTTTGGAAGAGTTCCGATACCTTATGATTGAAAAGGAAGTCCTTCGAATTTTCTATATTCAAGTAGTTTTGTGAAATCAAAGAACTTTCGATAGAGGGGATGATTTTAGTAATCCCTTCGCCAAGTCCTTCAAGTACTTGTTTTAGGTCATATTCTATTTCAAACTCCATTTTATCGTCCTTGCTAATTTGTTTTAACAATCCAACATAGCTTTGATAAGTCCCGTCGATAATGATATCTTTTGAAATTAGACCTTTTTCAAACTCAGAAAGGACTCTTGCAAGTCCATC
>JBFHIN010000244.1:0-3791 GCA_041596415.1 Crocinitomicaceae bacterium
AAGAAAAGTCGGTCCTCTCTCAGATGAAACTCATTTTGAGGAAAATCGAATGTTTGGTCTATTAAATCAATGTATTTCGTTCTCATTTCAAAACTCTCGGCTTAATTATTAAAGTATTTCCAATATGCGCTCTGTTGGACGCGCAACAACCGCTTTGTTATTTACACATACGATCGGTCGCTCAATAAGTTTCGGAAATTCAATGAACGCCTCCATCCACTCTTTGTCTGACAATTTTTTCCCCTTGAAATTCTCCTTGTACACTTCCTCGTTCTTACGAACCAGTTCCTCCGCAGATATATTCAGTTGCTTCAGTAGGTCTATCATTTCCTTTTTAGTCAACGGCTCTTTTATATATTCTCTAAGCTCAAATTCAACACCTTTATCCTTTAAAAAATCTAAAGCAGATCTACTTTTAGAACATTTCGGATTATGATATACGACCACTTGTTTCTTCATTTTTTCAAATTGGGGACAGCAAAGTTAAGCTTTTCAATTTAAAGCAAGAGTTGAAAAACGCTTTTTCACCAGTAAGAACCCTATTTAACCTATCAATTGATTTAATAAATCTGGAAATTCATTCAAATATTGAAAATTCAGTTGACCTAAATTCAAATTATCAATGAGTTTCTCAAGATCTTTTCGATCTTGAACTTCAATACCTAGTACAGCAGGACC
This sequence comes from Crocinitomicaceae bacterium, assembly GCA_041596415.1. Lineage (GTDB taxonomy): Bacteria > Bacteroidota > Bacteroidia > Flavobacteriales_D > Crocinitomicaceae > M0103. The sequence continues at coordinate 679 of JBFHIN010000244.1, forward strand.
ATTTTCTCGATTGTTTTTTTTTGAGAACTGAAAATAGGTAATATCATCATTCGGTCCGAGGATTTCAGTGACAAAATCCTTCAATGCTCCCGGTCGTTGAGGAAATCTTATCAAGAAATAATGTTTTAATCCTTCATAAATTAATGAACGCTCCTTTATCTCTTCGGTTCGTGTTATATCATTATTGCTTCCACTAACGATACACACGACAGTTTTTCCCTTGATCTGGTCTTTTAAAAAATCCAGTGCCGCAATACTTAAGGCGCCTGCGGGTTCAACAACCATCGCTTCTTCGTTATATAATTTCAGAATGGTCGAGCACACCTTTCCTTCTTGAACAAGAAGCATATCGTCTAGTGTGTTTTTACATATCTCGAAGTTTAGCTCACCAACTCGTTTAACTGCTGCACCGTCGACAAATTTATCGATGTTGTCAAGGGAGATGATCTCACCCTTCTCAAGGGATCTTTTCATTGAAGGGGCACCCTCTGGTTCAACACCAATTATTTTTGTTTCAGGGCTCAAGGACTTGAAAATAGTTGTTACACCTGCTGCCAACCCACCTCCACCAACAGGAAGGATCAAAAAGTCAATAGGCTCTTTGATCTGTGAAAGTATCTCCAGACCAATGGTACCTTGCCCTGCAATCACTTTTTCATCATCGAAAGGATGCACGAAAACACCCTTATGAAGCAAGCAATACTCCTGTGCTTTTACGTAGGCATCATCAAAAGTGTCACCCGAAAGAACAATTTCAATTTTGTCCTTGCCGAAGAGCTCTACCTGTTTAACTTTTTGCCTTGGTGTTGTTGCCGGCATAAAGATTACACCTTCAATATTCAGTAAATTACAGGAATATGCAACCCCTTGTGCATGATTGCCTGCGCTAGCACAAACAATTTTACGGTTTCTTTCATTATTATCTAAAGAACTGATCTTATTGAATGCTCCTCTTATCTTGTAAGAACGAACTGTCTGGAGATCCTCTCTTTTTAAGTAGATTTCGGCATTATATAGTTGTGATAAATTCAAATTCAACTGACATGGTGTCTCCTGTACAACTCCTTTAAGACGAGCTTTCGCCTCATTTATTTCTTGAAAGATTTTCATTCGTTCAATTTTTTCATTTCAGTCATAGATGCCCGTAATTTGGCCCCAACTATTTCAATATCATGTTCGCGTATTAACCTATTGACCTCGATCAATTTTGAATTATCCACCTGCTTGTTGCTTGAATAAGATTTTCCAATCACTTTAACATCCACTTTCTGCATGAAATTTTTCAATAAAGGTTTGCAGGCATGATCAAATAGATAACAGCCATATTCAGCAGTATCTGATATGATTCTGTTCATTTCAAAGAGCTTTTTACGAGCGATCGTATTTGCAATCAATGGAGCCTCGTGAAGAGATTCGTAATACGCAGATTCGGCAACAATCCTTGTGGATGTCATCGTCTCATACGCTAACTCAACTCCCGCTTTCACGAATGCAACCATAAGTGTCCCATGATCAAAGTATTCCTGATCAGAAATTTCTTGAGAAGTATTTTGTGTTTTTTCAAATGCCGTCTCACCGGTAGCTTTTCTCCACTCAAGCAATTCCTGATCACCGTTTTTCCAGTCATTCATCATTCGTGAAGAGAAGGCCCCGCTCATGATATCGTCCATATGTTTTTTAAACAGAGGTGTCATGATAGACTTCAATTCGTCTGCCAGTTCAAATGCTTTGATCTTCGATGGGTTATTTAAACGATCCATCATATTGGTTATTCCTCCGTGTTTCAATGCTTCTGTAATTGCTTCCCAACCGAATTGGATCAATTTAGAAGCATACCCCTTATCGACTCCATTTTCAACCATTTTGTCAAAGCAAAGAATGGATGCAGTTTGCAATACTCCACAAAGAATAGTTTGCTCGCCCATAAGATCTGACTTCACTTCTGCAACGAATGAAGAATGAAGAACTCCGGCACGATGACCACCGGTTGCTGCTGCATACGCTTTTGCCTGTTCAAGTCCCTTGCCTTCCGGATCATTTTCGGGATGCACAGCGATCAAAGTCGGCACTCCGAATCCTCTTTTATACTCTTCCCGGACTTCAGTTCCCGGACATTTCGGTGCGACCATGATTACAGTAAGATCCTCTCGGATTTTAATGCCTTCCTCGACAATATTAAAACCATGTGAATAGGAAAGCGTCGCTCCTTTTTTCATGAGTGGCATAATAGCCTTAACGACAGAAGTATGTTGTTTATCCGGCGTTAAATTCAGGACAAGATCTGCCGACGGAATAAGTTCCTGATAGGTTCCAACATTGAAGCCGTATTCGGTAGCATTCTTCCACGACGCTCTTTCCTCAATAATAGCATCTGTGCGCAGCGCATAAGAAATGTCAAGACCGGAATCCCTCATGTTAAGACCCTGATTCAATCCTTGCGCTCCACACCCCACGATCACGATCTTCTTACCTGACAGTTCTTCTACCCCTCTTGCAAAATGTGATCGATCAAGGAATTCACACATTGCTAGTTGTTCAACTTGTTTTCTAAATGGTAATGAATTAAAATAATTTTCCATAGTACTTATGCTTCTAGTTCTTTTAAATATGTTTCCAATGTTTTCATCGGTTTAGATATTGCAACCCTTCCCGAACGGACGAATTCCAGCACTCCATATTTGTCCAGTTCTCTGAACAGCTCCTGAAGTTCTTCTGGTTGACCTGTTTTTTCAACGATCGTAAATTCTTTGTCTACAGTAAGAATCCTTGCGTGGTGCTCTCTCACGATCTTTTCGGTACTTCCGTTTACGAATGAATCAGTCGCAATTTTGTATAAAGCAATTTCCTGATGAACGACCTGATCATCCGAATGAAAGAAAGCTTTGAGTACCTCTACTTGTTTCTCGATCTGAGCAACCACTTTCTTTACCTGGTCCAAATCTGTTTTTACCACGATGGTATATCGATAAACACCTTGCACTTCGGATTCTGAAGCCGTGATACTTTCTATATTCAAGTGTCTTCTTGTGAATATGATCGTTATTCGGTTTAGAATTCCGATACTATTTTCTGTAAATACTGAAATGTTATAAACTGTTTCCATTTTTCATTAT
>JBFHIN010000245.1:0-3773 GCA_041596415.1 Crocinitomicaceae bacterium
CGTACATATCATTATGGTAAGGATGTTCCTGTCGAAGAATTACATTTTGTATACGACAATCACGGAAATCTAATGGAAAAGCAAATCTACCGTAACGGTGAATGGATCACAGAGATTCAAATGATCTACAACGAAAAAAGTAAATTACTTTCTTATGTATTAACACGAGATGTAGGAACGAACTTTATTATGATCCTTGGTTTCAAAGACTACTCATTTTTTTCCGATTCCTCAGAGAATGAATAAGCCAGAAGATAGGTAAAAGCAAACTGTAATTGTAGAAAAAGTCTTCTAAAGGAATAGTGCCTGCGCGAATACCAATAATGTGTGCTTCGCTGTACCAAACCACTGGTTCAGGCGTCGTAATTCCGGTCAAAATACCATTCACGACCAAGAAAGGAATGATGACAACGATATAAGTCAAAACGAAACGACTGTACCAGCTAAGTTTCAGATAATAATGGATGAGAAACGTTAATAGTAAGGCTAGTCCGCAAGCTGAAACTGTATACCAGTTCTCCGGATGAAGAAAAATCATCAACGCTCCTAAAATAACAAAAATCAAAGCAAAAATTTGCGCAAATGTATTAGGGATAAAACTTGGAAAATAGGCTTGCAGCACAGCGTAAATGAATACACATGAATAAGGAATCACAAAAAAGAACGCGACTTCTTCCCAGGGTAAATTGAAAAGAAAAATGCCGGATAAGTAGTCCGAATTAAACCCCCATACCCCATAATATGTAAATACTATATCCCATAAAATAAACACGAAAGCAACAGGTAAAATTGCCTTGAATAGAATGGGCCAGCTTTTATAAAAGGCTACTTTTTTATCAAAGCTCAACAAGAAAGGTCCGGCGAAACTTAATAGTATGATCCAGCTGTAAAGGGCCATTAGCTATTTTTATTTAGGAATGCTTTTTTCGCCTCCTTATAGTACTTTCTTGGAACCCAAAGCATACCAAAACACTCACCATGTTCTTTCCCTCTATGCTTATGGTGAACTTTGTGCGCTTTTCTTATTGCCATGAAATAGGGGGTATCCAGGTTGCGCAGCCATTTGAATCTTCGGTGAATGAAAACATCATGGATCAGGAAATAAGCAAATCCGTAAGCAGCAATGCCATAACCGATCCATACGGCGATGTAATTATTGTTCATCATTCCCAGCATAATACACAACCAAGAGGGAATAGCGTAGATTAAAAAGAAAACGTCATTGCGTTCAAAGAATCCTGGTTCTTCCACATGATGATCCCTGTGGAAATACCACATTAAGCCATGCATCACAAATTTATGCGTGGCCCAAGCCATAAATTCCATAACACAAAATGTTACGATCAATACAAGAGGTCCCCACCAATACATTATAAAAACAAGTTTAAGACAAGAAAAAATACACTCATACAAATAAACAAACTTGTATGTATTTTGTTCTTTTCGTTCAGGTTGAATTTAGCATAAATCCACTGAAAAAACAAGGCTAAAAGAAACCAGCAGATGTAATTGTACAAGGGTATGGAAGATGTTTCCCACTTCCAAAAGTCAAGCGCTATGGCTACCGGTTCCATAATATAGTCAAGAAGAGTCATCAATGCAGCTGCAAAAATCGCTTTTCCGTAACGGGAGAGTGAGGTGTATTCAAGAATCGAAACGGCTCCAATGGTAACCAGCGTCCAATTCACACCAATGATGAAGGGTATTTCCGAAATTTTCCAGCCAAGTGTCTGTCCATAAGAATAGCTTCCGAATAAGATTCCCGTATGTACGCCGAGCCATTCAGCTAAAAAGCTTGTTGTGATCACGAAGAGTAGAAAAATGAAAAATGCTGTTTTCTTTGTTTTTCGGGTAAAAAACAGGATAAAAAAGACGATCAGCAAGTGAAGAAAAGTTAGATCGAGAATGTCATTTCTAAAGGCTGGTATAAGAATGCCTATCGTTCCTACCAGATACAACACGACAGCAATGGTTAAACCAATACTTTCTTTCTTCTTTAGTATTTTCATTCTCCCTCTAACAATTATCATCGATATTAGTTCAATGTATTCGTCCTTTTATGGCGTTGTCGATTGTTTCCTCAAATGGTCTAAACTGAAAATCTAATGCTTTTCTAATCTTATCGTTGCTATAAATTCGATGCGAAAATGCTGTCCTGCTACTTTCTTTTGTGATCGTTTGCGTGGTCCCCGTAAGTCTTGCTTTGACCCAAGAAATTCTCCACGCCAGTCCCATTAACCATTTTGGTGTATTGATAAAAGGTGGCTTACGATGCATTGATGCTGCAATCTTTTCCAACAAATTAAGAAATGTGATGTTGTGTCCAATGACTAAAAATCGTTCGTTGCGTATCTCAGCATCGACTAATTTCACCATGATTTCTGCCACATCACGTGCGTCAACCACTGCATTTTTTCCTATTGTATAGAATTTTAATCCTTTATGTACTGTTCTAAAAATGGTCATAGAACTTTCGTTCCACGAACCGGCACCGATGATAACCGATGGATTAACAATCACTACTGTCAATCCTTCTTCTTTTCCGCGCCATACTTCCTTTTCTGCTGAATATTTGGAAATAGCATATCCACTTGTATTGGGAGATTGATCCCACTTGGATCTTTCAGTTACAATTTCGTCATTATGACCTCCGATGGCTGCAGTAGAACTCACATAACATAAAGTAGTAACTTGGTTGGTGATGCACAAATTCACTACGTTGGCTGTTCCTTCTCGGTTAATTTTCATCAATCGATTGAAGTCTTTTTTACGGAACGAAACAAAGGCAGCACAATGATAAACGATATCAATGCCTTCAAATGCCTCTTGCAGTGTATCGACATCCAAAATATCTGCCGAAAACCATGCAATACGATTAAATTTCTCTTTCCAGTTCAGAGGGTCATAATATTGAAATATTTTTTTAACCAGCTCAATTCTGTTTTTTGATCGATAAATCGCTCTGACATCTGTAGGCTTAGTTGTCAATTCATAAAGTAGATGACTACCCAATAATCCTGTGCCTCCAGTTACTAAAATCATTAAGTGTAAAAATACATCTTTCTGAAATTCCAAATTCCAAAAAAAATAATTCCTGCATTAATTTTTTGTTCGATGAGGTGGCATGAATGAAAATCTAGGGGTGCTAAATGAACAAGTCGGTTGAAATTTGTTAAATAATTTACGAATATTGTTACATGAGACTTAATCAAATACTACTTGTTGCTATGTTAGGCGTGGTTGTAGCCTCTTGTTCATCAGAATATCACGAGAGGTTAGCTATCGCGAAAGACTTAAAAAATCAGCTCGTTCGCACTATGAACAATCGTGATCTTTTAGGAGATATTGCATTAGAAGAAATTAACGAGATCAAGAACGAAATTGATTTTCACGCTAAAATTTCTGGAAATGAAGAGCTTTTCTTCGAAGAACTTGACAATTTAGCCGACTAAATTAATTCTAATTCGGATGATGGATCCCAAAAGATCACATCGAAATTTTGAACTACATCTTGTTTCACTACTACCCCCTCAGATTTTAGTCTTTCTTCCATGTCCTCTATACTACTGAAATGAAATTTTCCCGTTAACACTCCATTTCGGTTAACAACACGATGTGCGGGAACATCCTTATGCTGATGAGAAGCATTCATGGCCCAACCAACCATTCTACTTGCCCGCTTGCTTCCAAGGTAATTGGCAATGGCACCGTAGGAGGTTACGCGACCTTCAGGGATCAATCGGACAACAGCAAAAACTTGCTCGAAAAAATCC
>JBFHIN010000246.1:0-3747 GCA_041596415.1 Crocinitomicaceae bacterium
AGTACCGATCTGGCGTAATCCGAAGTAGGTGAGATCTTGATTATCTGTAAAGGTAATTCCTGTCTTCATCCAAGGCCGATACCCATTTTGTTGAATGGGGGCATTGCCATTTAAATGTAATAGCGAAAATGCCCCTTTGTCTTCATAGATGGTCTTTGTTGGCTCTGTTTGAAAAGTACTGTTCCCTCCCATTAATATGTAACCCGTAGTATTAACATTTTGCAACCAGCCATATCCATCAATCGAGTATTGATTCAAGTTTCCAGAAAAAATCCCATTCATTTTCATACGATAGGATTGTGAGGTAAAAGGTGAACCTGTGACAAAATAGATTGGGCTATTCCACCTTGTACCTAACAAGTTGTTAATGTTTCCCCCTGATCCATCATTACCGGAACGTGCCCAAAATTGACTATTATTAATCCCACTATTTGGAGGATTACTTATAGTTGGGACTTGTTGACCAAACAACTGTAAGTTTGTCAACACAGTTATAAATAGTAAATAGTTTATTTTCATTCATATTGGTTTTATCGCACCAAATGAAAAAAACCTGTTGTCTGTTGTTCCTTATTAAATACTTTATAAAAATATACGCCTTCAGTTGAGGATTTTTGGTTTGAACTTACACCATTCCACCCCTTATCAGTATTTTGAAAAGAATAAATAACTTCTCCCCATCTATTCATGATTTCACATGTCCAAAATTCAAAACAAATTCCCTTTGGATACCAGTGTTCATTTATCCCATCAAGGTTAGGAGAAAATATATTACTAACGGCTATTTCAGATTGATTAACTGGTCCAATTTCAATTACATTGACAGAATCAATATAATACTGACAAGATATAGAAGGAAACATACAACTATCACAATTATTTATCCCAAAAGGTGGGTTATAATTATCATATGATGTGGTGTCAATAAAACGACCAATTGTTAAGTACTGTTCCCCTCCTGATGCAATGTAGGTACCCTGAACCAACGTCCATGAACTAGTGTCTGTTATGGTTGCTTCAGATTGAACATGTGCCGGCAATTCAAAACCCCAAAAAGCAAATGCACCCGTATTTTTAATAGGTATTTTATCCAAGCGTAAGCCCAATGTCGGTGAAATTCTTGGTGAATAGTCTGATAAGGAAATTCGATAACTTATTTTGTAAACATAGCAAGATTTCAAAGGAGAATTCAATTTACATTGCGCATATTCACTTCCTTGCTCAAATCCTTCTTCAAATATAGCTAACCCGATATAGGCAGCGCCTTCATAAGCATGTTGATAACCATACCAATTACTTGGAACACTAACACCACTGCTGTGGGGAGCACAAGCGTTATAATAATCGCTTGTTGCTGAATTAGGTTTGTACCAACCAACACATTCTTCTAACATATCCCAACCAATAGCATCGGGTGCAAACGGACAATCGTAATACTCTTCAAAACTACCATTTGGTACCAGGTTCTGTTGAGAAAAAACAGCTTGTATCGTAAAGTTTAAAAAAAGAATAATATATAAAACAGGTTTTATCAATTGATTCGTTTGGTTTATTTAATGGTTAACTTTCTCACCACAAATGCATGCAGCACTTTTAAAAGTTTTTTCGCAAGAGAAAGCGTGTAAAAATGTTATAAGTTATAACGAATATACATATTTAAAAGTTGGCTAGGGTGACATGTGAATTAGCTAAAAGTTGTGCTGAAAATTTCTAATTTTCAGCACAACGCACAAATTCGCATCAGAATATTTTTTCCAACAAAAAAGCCCCGAATTTCTTCGGGGCTTTTTTTATGTTTTATTCATCTTCGTCGTCACCGTCTTCTTCCGGCTTGTCGTAATCGTCAGCATCGTCATCATCATCAAAATCATCTTCGTCATCCTTAACATCTACTTTGTCGATATCATCGAAATCGTCATCCTCCTCATCGTCGTCGTCAGTTACAACAGGTCGCACAGCCACTTTGTTGATCTTCACCAAATAAATGATCTCTTCAGTTTCCCAAATCAATGCATCTAGCACTTCACCCGTTGGGGTTTTAATTGTGGTTAAATGATTGATATAACCATCCGGAAAATCTTTTAAAATTTGCTTCTTCTGTTCGATTGTCAGTTTGTCGTAACTAATTATTGACCTTCTCTTAGCCGTCATGATATAAGTTATATTTCTAATTTATGAATTCTTCGAATGGGAACAATTACATTTTGCTTCAACACGATCGCATTATCCGTCACCGCCCAAATTGTAGTGTGCACCATTTTCTTTTTCTTATCGTCCTCAAAATATATTTTCACTTTGTGGTGTTCCAAATTACCCAGAGTAATTGCTCGCTGAAGATCATTCTTAAGTCGCGAAATATCCTCCTTTTTCTTTAACACCTCTTCGGCAGGAAAATTCAAAGAAGAGATATCCTCTTTTTCCACTATATAATATTCATTTTCCATTGCTTGATTTTTGAGCAAAAATAAACGAAATCAAAAATTAAATACACGTTTACACTGTGAAGATTGCAAATTTTTTTAAAAATCAAAATCTAAACCATGATAATTTTCTCTTGACGAGCTGTTTTTCAACGAGATGACTAAAAAATCAAATATTATGCGCGCATGCCAATAAAAAAGAGCCTCCAATATTGAAGGCTCCTTTTCGCTTTGTTTGTTTTGGTTATTTTACTTTGCTCGTTAATTCGTTTTTCAATCCACTCCATTCAACCAGGTGCATTTTCACTACACCCACCGGAATTTTAGCTTTCACTAAAAGTGGAATTTTATTATCATCACTGGTTACCCAGAAATTCACGTCCTCATCACTTTTAAAGTATCTCCCTGTTTGAACAACAGGTACGAACTTATGACATTTGAATTTTCCTTTTCTTATGCTAACAGTTTCATCGCCTACGTACTTTATTTTCAAGTTAAAGATCTCATCATCCATGAAACATTTGAATTCGAAGGTCTTTCCAACTTTCATATTATCGAAATTCAAGGTTCTTGCATAGTAGAAAGAAGAGATCATATCCTGAATTCCCATTGGGATCTTGAATTCTTTCCCTTTTCCGTTATCCACCTTGTATTTATCATGCTTGAATGCATAATCTTGGTTGATCTTATACCCCCCTTCGTCTACTCTTCTGACAAAGAACCATGGAAAGACACCTTTTTTATCAAGATAAGTCTCATAATTGTCATTGACCTTATAAAAAGCGTTGAATCCGCCCAGTGTTCTTCCGGTTCCCACCGCATGCATCAAGTCGCGGTTATTTCCTTTCTTGGTGGTTGATTTCACCTCCATGATCGCTTCACCGGCGTCCATAAAACCATATGTTACCCTGTAGCGTAGTTTCTCTCCTACTTGAAATGCATCATTAGAAACGGTAGGATAAGCCACCTCCGTACTACTTGTCATTGCAAAGAAAACTGTCAATAAACCTGTAAAATATGCCAACTTTTTCATAACCTAGAAATTTTGTCCACTTTCAAGAAGCAAAGCCTATGCCAAAACTTCTGAAGCCACCGTATAACTAACGAAAGCTATGAAAAATTATTGAGTTTTACAGCACTATATTTACAATTTTTCCCGGAACAACGATCACCTTTTTCGGAGCTTTTCCTTCCAGCCATTTTTGCGTATCCTGATGTTCCAAGACGGCGCTTTCAATTTCCTTTACCCCAAATTCAGACGGCAACTCGATCTTCATGCGCATTTTACCGTTAAAAGAGACCGGATATTGATGATTGGCTTCCTTCA
>JBFHIN010000247.1:0-3681 GCA_041596415.1 Crocinitomicaceae bacterium
AAACGTAAATACAAGGGTGTAGCCTGCAGATATTGCTCATTTTCGAACAATTTGTCGGCCTGGGTTTTCATTTCTGCTTCTGTTTGACCATATGTAACAGTCGACTGAAGGAAGAGAATGAATAGAAGAATAATATGTTTACTGCGCAACACTTGCGTCAAACTCTCTCAATTAATTTCATATTCGCTAATACGACTATTTCTTGAAAAGGTTCATTTTACTCTCTTCGCCTTTTATCAAGCGTTTAATGTTTTTCTTGTGAGCAACAATAACAAGAAAACTGAGCAAAATACTGAACCCAATCAACCACAAAGAGTGTGTTTCATTTACCAATAAAATGACAAAAGGAAAAGCAACAGCAGCACTTATCGCACTCAAGGAGACGTATTTAGAACTTAAAAATACAACTAAAAAAATTCCAAGACAAATAAGTGCTGCTGCAGGTTGAAGACCTATAACGACACCTAATGAAGTTGCCACTCCTTTTCCTCCTCTAAAACCTGCAAAAATTGGGAACACATGACCAACGACGGCAAGAATTGCGCAACCAACATTAACCTTAATTACTTCTTCTGCCTCTAGGATCGGACTTAGTACCAAAGCAGGTACTAACGTTGCCAAGATTCCCTTCGAAATATCAATCAACAACACAATTCTACCAGCTTTTTTACCAAGAACACGAAATGTATTAGTAGCCCCGGCGTTCTTACTACCATGTTCGCGTATGTCAATCTTGTACCATGCCTTACCAATCCAAACTGCCGTTGGTATGGAACCTAACAAATATGCTAAAAGCAGAAATAAGTATACCATCTCTTTCTATTTCTCAAAAAGTCGTAAGAATTTACTCAAATAGACCTGTTGATTTGTGATCTCATATTTGAAATTCTTCGTTTTGCGCTTATCCTCTTTAATCCCTGAAACAGCAGAAGTGAAATCTTTATCACCTGAAATTATTCTGAGATCACCATCTTTCTTAGTCATCGAATAGTCAAAGAAATAATCTCTACCTCCAGGTATATCGATTTGGAATCCAAAACGATCTCCACCGGCTTCGTTATAAATCTGTTGCAGGAATAGGCGGTAAGGAACATATTTGAACACCGGTTTTTCGTACATATTCACTAAAACCACTGCATCCGTTGAGGAAATAAGACCCCTTTCCTGTGCTTGATTTTTCTCGAAAGAACTCAAACGTACTCCGGTTAACACCATGGTAGATTCAATATTGGAAGGTAATTTTTTCACCTCACCTTTTATCGTATAGTCCGATTTGAATTTATCTGCTGTCTTCTGATCTGTCCACTCAACAAGTGCTTGCTCGAGGGTATTGGTATTGAAATCCATTGGTTTAAGCCCTTCAACTGCATTTATGCGCGTTGCCACATCTTCCATGATACCTTTATCCATCGCCATGCTGAAGCGCATGGTTAAGTTCATGGAAGTTTCTCCTGTGCTCTGGTTATAATTCACTACACCTACAGCGTCCAATCCGACATCTCCTAGATCCAAACCAAGATTTACTACTCCTTCACCATTCAATGAACAGCTTTCTGTATGAAGTGCTAAGAAATTACCTTTTTCAGATCTGTTAATTAGTTTTTCGGCAGAACCAATCTGGAATTCCTTTGCTTGTGCATTGTATTGTAAGAAACCACTAGCCGTCATAACAATTGGGTCTGTTTGTACTTTCAGCTGTGATAAGAATGTTGGATATAGTCTGATACTATCAGCATCTTTTGAATTTCTCCAAACAATACCGGCAGATATCGACTCACCTTTCAAGTTTTTCATATCAGCCGAAACCGGAATTTGAATATTCTTAGGATCAATTTGCGCACTAAAGCTCATCCACGTACGATCGAACTTCTCACACGAGTGGTTAATTCTTGTTGCACCTGTAAAGAAGATCTTAGGATTTGATGCCTTTATATCCACCTTACCATAATAATCGAACTCTTTACTCAAGCGGAAGCCTTCGTTATCAGCTATATCACCACTAGCAATGGTTTGATATGAAGTATCCAAGTTTATGTTCTTCATTTTAAAATAAGATACTGTACTGTCTTTATCATAATAAGGATATATACCATTTCCTGAATACGCTCTTCTACCATTAATCTCAACATTTGCTTTGGTAAACGTATGGTATTTTGTAATGTAATTCGCTACGATCTTAGCATTGACGAAAGGATCCATTTTCGCTTTTTTACGAATCACCAGTTTCATGCTGTCAGGATAAATTCTAGCATCCGCAATTTCTAAGAACTCAACTTGTTCACAATAAATTGAGCGCTCTTTTACATCATACTTAGCTATAGGCGCTCTAAATTGAAGTGAATCTTGTTTCGGATGTGTCGAATAGAAGTTTGGCCCCACCATGTCCATGTCCGTTTCAATGGTTACATCTTTATCGGAAGACTTTTCCATTTGGATTTCCTGATGATCCATGAACCACGTAAACTTGTCCATTCTACACATGTACTGATTAACCGGGAAGTTTAACTGAGAGGTTCCACGGTTAGATTTAAATTCACCCAATCTACCTTTAAAAGAGATATCTGCTTTAACATTATCCGCTTCAAATGCCATGGCAGACTCCCCAGGCTCAGCAAAGGTGTTCTTTAAATTGAAGCTCGAAGTATCCGCATTTATATCCCAGCGTTTGAATTTATATTTTCTGGATACTGTTGTTGCGGTCTTAAAGGTCATCAGTCCATTTCCTTCCATACCATTTTTAGTTACAATAGCAGTTCCTCGTAGCTTCGCTTCACCCTTAAAGAATTTCAAATCCGTTGTGGGTGTTGAAGCGGCTTTTAAATATTCTTTTCTTGGTACGTAGGTTATAAATGCTTCTTCAGACTCTACATCAGGAAATTCAATACCCGATTCTATTGGGCGGTTGGTGAATTTTGCCAAACCAATGGTTGAATCAGGCAAGAAATTCAATGCCTTGGAAATAGAAGTGGAATGAACAAAATTAATTGTTCCAGCACCCTGCAAACCATTGTTCGATAAAAGGATCTTATTTTCATATTTCGCTCCGGTTCCGTAGAAGTCGTACCCTCCTGCTGGGGCCTGTGTTGAAAACCCGAAAGAATAATCAGGCATGATCTTCAGATCTTCTTTGATCTTCGGAAAGATCCCTGCTGAAGTCAATTCCCCTTTTAAACGGAAAGCCTTATCCGAGAAATTGTCCAAACTATCCATTTCGAAAGGCGCGATGGTGTAGTAGAATCTCGTACTATCATACGCACCCCTGTGAATTTGGCGTGAGTTATAATAAACGAACGAAGGCTTAGAAACGATTAATTTAGGGAAATCAGTATAACGATCGTTTCTACCTGAACGGTTGTTCGGATCGTCCACTTTTAACTCACCTACAATTCCGGAAATGGCACTGTTCATTGGAATTGGTCGCTTACCGTCAGTTTCGCTCTGTGGAGAAACACGAAGAATTGCTTCTCCAGTTTTTAACAAATTGAATTTATATTCTTTATAAACAAAGTTTGCCGCTAAGGTGTTGACTTCCATTTTACCGGAATTTAACCAACCGCTAAATTCGAAGTTTCTATTCTGTTTAAGAACCACTCGGCTCTCGGATGGAAACACCATAGTATTTTGTAAGTCTGAAATATTCACTTTATCTACGGCATTCAAGTCTATCTCCAACGAACCAAG
>JBFHIN010000248.1:0-3679 GCA_041596415.1 Crocinitomicaceae bacterium
AAGAGGCACAAAATACTTGTTTGCTTAGTAAAAAGCTTTTACTTTTGCAGTCCTTTTTACAGGAAACGATTTGGTAGCTCAGTTGGTAGAGCATTTGACTTTTAATCAAAGGGTCCTGGGTTCGAGCCCCAGCCAGATCACTCACTCACATATATAGCGCTGTAATTTAATAAGTTACGGCGCTTTTTCTTTTTGTGGGAAATATATGGGAAACTTTCGAGTTTTCCTTATTTTACAGGGGGTGCAGAAGGTTATGCATAAAAATGACTTTTCTAAATTTGCTTAGAATATTTCTGTAAGGGCATATAAACCGCGCTTTTCAAGCTTAGCCTCCCAATTTTCTTGTTGATACCTCGATAATTCTTTGCAATAATATGCATTGGTAGCTTTCGCATAGCCTTCTTGGATCAATAAATCATTGAGGCAAGTACCATCAGGGAGAACAACATAAGCCAGCTGACGACCCCAATAATCAACTTCATTACCAGGCTCTGTGTAAAGCGTAATTATTGTTCCCACCGGACAGAGACGGAGCACAAATTCTCGAGCTTGATTTCCCATAAAACAAAGCAACTCCCCCGCTACCCTGGTCTTTTCTTCATCCTCACGTAGTTTTCGCCCTTTTCTTGTCTCCGGGGCATCCAGACCGTAAAGCCGGATTGTCTTTATTTCTTGCGTATAAATTCCAATAACGGAAATGGTATCTCCATCCAAGACTTTGCGAACTAAGAGATCTTCTTCTTGTATATTTTGTAAAATGTCTATGTATGTCATTGTTTGTCAGTATATTAATGGTTGATATTAAACAAATTTAGCTCTAATTTTGTTAATAGTAAAGTCCTGATTCTTAGCACTCAATATTCGAGTTTGCGTGTAAATAAAAGGGGTTTAAATCAACAATTTATTAACATAAAATTTTTACTACAATGGCAAGACAAAAAGGAATCGTTAAATATGTGGGAACAATTGGCGATATCAGACATTTCAGAATCAAAGGAGAGACCGATTATTTTGCAGGAATGGTTGGCGGTCCCAGCTCAGAACAAATTGCTACGGATCCTGCTTTCATCCGTACACGTGAGAATATGAATGAATTTGGCGGTAGTGCTAAAGCGGGTCGCTCTGTTCGTACCACATTCAGTACGATACTAAAAAAGATGAGCGACAGTCGTCTGACCGGTCGATTGACTGGTATCATGAAGAAAATCAATTTGGAGGATCAGACAGAGCCTCGCGGATATCGCGCTATCCTCATCAGCGAGCAGCGTCAATATCTTTTGGGAATTGTTTTTAACCAGAACGAGAACTATGATGCACATTGCAAAACAATAAATGTGCTTTTTAAAGATCCTAAACGGGGTGTGGCCGAATATACAATTCCTCCTTTTAATCCTATGGATTCCATTCAGGCACCAGTTGGAGCAACGCATGTTCGCTTTCTTTTTGGTATAGGCGTTCTAAGTGATTTCGCTTATAATGCTACCAGCGACACTTATGAGCCGATAAAGCCAGAATTTCATGAGCTTTCCTCAATCGATTATTCAGAGTATTTGGATCTTTATGCACCAATTCCCGAAACTGTACTGTATACGGATGTAGGACAGGTTGATCCTGTCCCTGAAGATTGTACCATCCTTGCAGTGGCAGGAATTGAATTCTTTCAAAAAGTGGGTGAAAACTATTATGCTTTCGCAAGCGGAAACGCCATGAAAGTAGTCGACGCTTACTAAAATGGAAACCAGAATTATCAGGGTGGCTCAGGGTTTACAAAGTACGCTGAGCCATCTTTATATCAATGGATTATTTGCTTGTTATCTACTAGAAGATAGCATCAGGGAAAACAAGATTCCAGGGCAAACTTGTGTACCTACAGGCGTTTTTAGGTTGACTTTAAACAAAACTTCAGGTATGCACAGTCGTTACTTGAAAGATTATCCGAAAATGCACCAAGGTATGATAGAGATTGATGAACTGCCAAATTTTGAATATGTATTCTTCCATAAAGGCAATACGCATCAAGATACGGAAGGTTGTCCTCTGGTCGGTCATTATTGGATCAAAGTGGAGGAAAATTATCAAGTGATGTTATCCGGTTTCGCTTATCGACAAGTTTATCCTTTGCTAGTGAATCAAATTCTCCAGGGCAATGATCAAATTGTAATTGCAAACAAAATCGTTAAACGATAAAACACAAAATAATGGAACAGATTGCAGCTATACCGCTAATTTTCGGCACCCTCATTAGTCTTTTGCTAAGTGTAGTTGCTTATTTCATTAAACAGCTGCATAGAGATTTTCGCAAGATGGAAATGGATTTATCGGAAGTGAAAACGACCACCATGCTCATCAAGACTGAATTCAAGAGTCGTTACGATTTACTCTACCAGCGTTTAGAATATCTTGAAAAGAGAATAGAAATTATTGAAAACATAACACTAAAAAAGCTTTCCAATGAAAGAAAAAGAGAAAAATCTAGTTGAGAGGATAATATCCCCAACTCCGAAGTTTTTCCAAAAACTTCGCAATATTGGTTTGATCCTAGGAGCAGCCTCTGCAGTCATACTAGGATCTCCTGTAGCATTACCTGCAGCGGTTGTAACTACTGCCGGATATCTGGCGGTCGCTGGTGGTGTAATCACTGCCGTTAGTCAGACGGCTGTCCAGGATGAAGAAAAACCCGTATCCAAAGTTAAATGATGGATTACAGTTCAAAGAAAATCTAAACATCTTTAAAAGCAGTTCCGGAAAGGAGCTGTTTTTTTTATGTATAGCCATACCATTTTTATACTCGAGTGCAATTATATAGCCTTTATATAGGACTTATCTAGCCTTTATTTATGGTTTAAGTAAATCCGTTTTTCAAGAACTCGGAGTCGACACATGAGATTTTATCCTCTAAAAAATGAAATGTCAGGGATGAATGCAAGCGCTTTTCGCGGTATTTATTTTGGAGCAATGTCAGAAATAAGTGAAAGGGATGGTTTAATTGATCGCTTAGGCAACAAAAAAAGCTAAGGGGATGAAACAGGCAAAAGGAAACGGAATAAATGGATTTTGCGGGCGGGCTTGCCGATACCTAAATCAAGTTATTTTATCGGCATTGGGTTTATGCCGTAGTCTTTTGACTGCTTTCAGACCCGGGCTTAAATTGCCTAAGCGTTCAATTAAATACGGGAGGAGAAAGGATGCTCCTATTTAAAGATTAGTCGGCATGGTGTGGGGGTGGGAGGAAAAGACTGATATGCTAATTAGATAATTTGCTTATGTGCTAATGATAAATAAGTAAACAAGAATGAATTTGTTGATAAAGAAGATTGCATATTAGGCTTTTTTGAGCGCCTCCACCGTTGGGGATGTCGTTGAAAAAAAAGGTGAATTTATAGCTGCTGTTTTTCACAGCTGCTAAGGCGTGCGGGAAAATGTTAGGAAAGTGCTTGTGGGCGGGTTAAAAAAGCGCATTAAGGCTTTCTATTTGAGTAAGGAAGCAAAAGGGGCATTGAGCAAAGGCAGCGTGCGAAGTGCAAAGCGTCTATTGATTAATGCTTCTTTTGCTTTGGGCTTTTTTCAAGCCCATCTTTGTTTTGTAGTTGGTTTTTCTAAAAATAGTAAGCCGTATGCTGTTTTTTTAAAGAAGGGACGGCCAATCTTGTACTGCTTGTCTCTCGCTATTTGACATAAT
>JBFHIN010000249.1:0-3673 GCA_041596415.1 Crocinitomicaceae bacterium
ATTAACGATGAATATTTTGATCGTTTCAACTACGAGAATTATGGCGGTACACCAATTCTTGGGGTGAAAGGAAACGTTATCATTGGTCACGGAATTTCGAACGATATTGCCGTTAAAAATATGATATTACATGCCTATGAAGTTGCTAAATCTGGTTTAGCAAGTAGGGTAAATGAAGCATTTAATTAATTATGAAAAAAATTACTGCAGCGATTACAGGTGTTCAGGGTTACGTGCCCGATGACATACTATCAAATGAGGACCTGGCAAAAATGGTAGATACTTCAGACGAATGGATCACTACAAGAACAGGTATCAAAGAACGCAGAATCATGCGTCACGGTGCTTCATCTGATATGGCTGCAGCAGCAGTAAAAGAATTATTAGATAAAAAAGGAATTTCTCCGTTGGATATCGAGTTAGTTATCGTAGCAACAGTTACGCCCGATTATCCTTTTCCTAGTACGGCGAACATCGTATGCGATAAGGTTGGAATGACCAATGCTTGGGGGTTTGACGTTATCGCCGCTTGTTCCGGATTTATCTACGCTTTGTCGACAGGGGCTCAGTTCATTGAGACCGGAAGGCATAAAAAAGTGCTTGTTATCGGAGTAGATAAGATGACTTCCATCTTAGATTATCAGGATAGAACAACATGTGTTATCTTCGGTGATGGTGCTGGAGCAGTGTTGTTGGAACCAAATGAAGAAGGTTTGGGTGTTCAAGACTTTATCTTGAGAAGTGATGGTTCAGGAAGACAATACTTGATCCAGCCTGCAGGAGGTTCTGCAAATCCGCCAACGCACGAAACAGTGGAAAACAGAATGCATTTTGTGAAACAGGAGGGTAAACAAGTGTTTAAATTCGCTGTAACAAATATGGCCGAAGTATCTGCTGAGATCATGGAGAAGAATAACTTAAGCAGTGAAGACGTGGATTGGTTAGTTCCACATCAGGCGAACTTGCGCATCATTGATGCAACGGCAGATCGTATGGGCTTACCGAAGGAAAAAGTGATGATCAACATCCAGAAGTATGGAAACACTACTGCCGGAACCTTGCCGTTGTGCTTATGGGATTACGAAGATCAATTGAAAAAAGGTGATACCTTGATCCTTTCCGCTTTTGGTGGAGGATTTACTTGGGGGGCTGTTTATTTAAAATGGGCCTACAATTCTTAAAAATATTTATAGTTTTACAGAAAAAAATACAGGAATATGAACTTGAATGAAATACAAGATTTAATAAAATTCGTTTCTAAATCAGGCGTTAGCGAAGTAGAGATCGAAAAAAAGGATTTTAAAATCATTATTAAGGCAGAGAACAAGTCGAAAGCTGAGCAACAAATTATTGTACAAGCTGCTCCGGCTGCAATTCCTGCACCTGCTGTTGCTGCTGCTCCTGTTGCGGCACCTGCTGCTGCTCCGGCTCCAGCCGCTGCACCTGCTGCAAGTGGAAGTGATGATTCAAAGTACATTACAGTTAAATCACCAATGATCGGTACTTTCTATCGTTCTGCTGGTCCGGACAAGGATCCTTTTGTAAATGTTGGAGACATGATCAACAAAGGAGATACAACTTGTATTATTGAAGCGATGAAATTGTTCAACGAGATTGAATCAGAGATTTCAGGTAAGATCGTGAAAGTATTGGTTGACGATGCGTCGCCGGTAGAATATGATCAGCCTTTATTTTTAGTTGATCCTGCATAAGTTGAATTGAACCCCTTCGTAAGACGGAGTTCAGTCAAACATTAATCGCAAATTCAAACAGTTATGTTTAAAAAAATACTTATCGCCAATCGTGGCGAAATTGCTTTGCGCGTTATTCGTACGTGTAAGGAAATGGGAATAAAGACGGTTGCGGTGTACTCTACAGCAGATAAGGACAGTTTACCGGTACGTTTTGCCGATGAGGCTGTGTGTATCGGACCTGCAGTGAGTTCAAAATCATATTTGTCAATTCCAAATATCATTGCTGCGGCTGAAATCACAAATGCCGACGCTATTCACCCCGGATATGGCTTCCTTTCAGAAAATGAGAAATTCTCAAAAGTATGTCAGGAGCATGGGATCAAGTTCATTGGTGCTTTGCCTGAACAAATTGCTAATATGGGTGATAAAGCAACAGCGAAAGCAACAATGTTGAAAGCAGGCGTGCCTTGTATTCCTGGTTCAAAAGGCCTGATAAAGGATTATGACGACTGCGTGAAAACCGCTAAAAAAGTTGTTTATCCAGTAATCTTGAAAGCTACTGCCGGAGGTGGAGGAAAAGGAATGCGTATCGTTTGGAGTGAAGAAAATCTTCAGGCGGCATGGGATTCTGCACGTCAAGAAGCTGGCGCAGCCTTTGGAAATGATGGTTTGTACATGGAAAAGTACATCGAAGAACCACGTCATATTGAAATCCAGATAGCTGGTGATCAATACGGAAACGTTTGTCACTTGTCGGAAAGAGATTGTTCTATTCAACGTCGTCATCAAAAATTGGTGGAAGAAACACCTTCACCATTCATGACGGACGAGTTGCGCGAGAAAATGGGTGAGGCGGCGATCAAAGCAGCAAAAGCTGTAAACTATGAAGGCGTTGGAACAGTGGAATTCTTGGTTGATAAAAACCGTGATTTCTACTTCATGGAAATGAACACCAGAATTCAGGTAGAACATACGATCACAGAAGAGGTAATTGATTATGATTTGATCAAAGAACAGATCAAGATTGCAGCTGGGCATAAAATTTCAGGTAAGAATTACTATCCGCACTTGCATGCCATTCAATGTCGTATCAATGCTGAAGATCCGAGCGCAGATTTCAGACCATCACCGGGAAAGATCACTTCGTACCATTCACCGGGAGGACACGGGGTTCGTATCGATACGCACGCATATGCTGGATACGTTATTCCGCCTAACTACGATTCAATGATCTCTAAATTGATCGTCGTTGCTCAAACGCGTGAGGAGGCAATCTTAAAAATGAAAAGAGCATTAGATGAGTATATCATCGAAGGAATCAAAACTACCATTCCTTTCCACCAGAAATTGATGGAAAACGAAGACTTCAATAAAGGTAATTTCACTACGAAGTTTATGGAAACATTCGAATATTAAACATACTCGAATAAAAAAAAGCCGATTCAAACGAATCGGCTTTTTTTATTTCACAATACTCACACTCCCTTTTAAATCCCTAACTTCCAATTGCCCAGTTTCGATAATGAAATAATAAGAGCCAACCGGTAGTACTTCGTTATTAATAGTTCCTTTCCAAGGGTTTGAAGCATATTTACCTTGATTAGATTCATAGATCTTTTCTCCCCAGCGATTGTAAACATTGACTACGTTCAATGGATAGATGGCATCAATGTTTGGTAGTTCCCAGAAATCATTGGCACCATCACCATCCGGTGTAAAAGCTGTTGGAATGATCAAACGATCTACGGCTGTAACGGATAGTGCAAAAGTGTCTGCACAACTTGGATCGTATTGCCAGGCGATGAGTTCAAAAGTGTACACGCCTGATGGATCACAGGTGTAAGAATTGAGATTATTTCCCTGAGAAACACCATTCACCGACCATAGAAAATCGGTCGCGTTTTGCGAAGTATTGTTCAGTGCAACAGTTAAAGGAACCGTGCCATACGAAGGTGATACCGTAAACTTCGCATTGGTGG
>JBFHIN010000250.1:0-3670 GCA_041596415.1 Crocinitomicaceae bacterium
AGTTTATACCCAGTTGCAATTGGAGAATATACCCTACTTGCGAGGACTTGAAAGTTCCTTTGGACTGAATTCCATGCCGGGTACTTGGATAGAGTCTATTCAAATAACAAAGGGAACAGGGAATGTAGTGAATGGATATGAATCTATGGCAGGTCTTGTGAATTTAGAACTCAAGAAACCCCAAACGATGGAGAAGTTCTATTTTAATGCCTACACAAACATGTTTGGAAGGGAAGAATTGAACCTGAATGCCGGACACGTGATCAATGAAAAATGGAGTACCGGTTGGTTTGCCCATGCCTCAACCATGTTAGGGGAGGTTGACAATAACAACGATGGTTTTCGCGACATTCCCAAAGGTTCTAATCTGGCATTTTTGAACCGCTGGCATTTTCAAGGTAAAAAAATGGAAGCTCAGTTAGGATTTAACGTATACAGTGATCGAAAATTTGGAGGTCAAATAAAATTCAATCCGGACAATAATAATGGATTGTATGGAGTGAAGATTGCTTCTGATCATATCGATGTGTTTGCAAAAACGGGATTTTTCATGAAGAAACCGTACAATTCAATTGGCGTGGTTTATAACGTCAAATATCAAAATGTAGACGCCTTGTTTGGAAACAGAAATTTTACTGGGACAGAGAAAAGAGGATATATTAATGCAATTTTTGATGGAATTATCGGAACTACTGATCATAAAATAAAGATCGGTGTTAGTAATGTTTATCTGGATATCCAACAACACCTGGATAGCACAAAGAATGATCGAACGGAAATAGTTCCGGGAGTATTTACCGAGTATACGAATACCGGATTACGCTTGACAACTGTACTAGGTGCGCGCTTGGACTACCATAATTTGTTCGGAGCCATGTTTTCTCCTCGATTGCATGCCAAGTATTTGATCACTGAAAAAATTCACTTCCGTGCTACAGCAGGACGAGGATGGCGGGTTCCTAACTACATGATAGACAATATCTCTTTGCTCGCAACCTCGAGATCTTGGGTGCTTACCTCGGCAATAAAACCGGAGATAAGCTGGAACTTCGGCGGTTCAATTGTCACCGAATTTGAAATTGGAAAGAAAAAAGGGAGCTGGTCAGTCGATTTTTATCATACTTTATTCGAAAATCAATTGGTGGCCGATCGTGACGCATCACCCAATCATATTTATTTTAATAACTTGAATGGTCGTTCTTATTCCAACAGTTTTCAATCAGAGTGGTCATTTACACCTGCAAAGAATTTCGACATACGAGTGGCCTATAAATTTTTAGATGTGAAAGCCGAATATGCAGGTGAAATACAACAACAAGTAATGATTCCACGACACAGAGGTTTTTTGAATCTTGGATATATAACACGTAATAAACGCTGGGAAATGGATGCTACATTCTCCGTTTTCGGTGAGTCGCGCTTGCCCGACACAGGTCTTTCAGGTTTTACCAATACGAGCAACGCATATCCCATGTTAAATGCTCAAATAACGCATGTTTATAAGCGATGGGATTTTTATATTGGCGGTGAAAACATTACGAACTTCAAACAAAAGAACGCTATTATTGACGCTCAAAATCCTTTTGGCAGTGTCTTTGATGCTACAAGGATCTGGGGTCCGGTTATGGGGATGAATATTTATGCAGGAGTAAGATTCGCAATTAAAAGAGAAAGTAACAAATAAAATAAAATAATATGAAAAGTTTAATTTTAATGATCACGGCAATGTTAACCTTCAATGGTCTTTTTGCTCAGGAAAAAACATCGAAATATGAAGTTGTAAAAATTATGACAACAGCAGAATGCGGACAGTGCAAGGATCGCCTTGAGAATAAATTGAATTACGTCAAGGGTATTAAGTTTGCTGAATTGAATTTAGAGGACAAGGTGTTGACGGTTAAATACAATAAAAAAATGATCTCTAAAGAAGAGATAAAGAAGCAGATTACTCAATTAGGATATGATGCGGACGAGATGAAGGCAGACCCCAATGCGTATGAAAAACTACCTGCTTGTTGTAAAATCGGTGGAATGGAGCATGAGCGCCATTAAAATTGCCCCTTATATTGTTTTTATTCTCCAATCTTTTTTTACTAAATTTGCACCTCATTAAAAAAGAAGAATAATGTCATATTTGTTTACATCAGAGTCTGTTTCTGAAGGACATCCAGATAAAGTATCTGATCAAATTTCGGATGCGTTGATCGACCATTTCATGGCTTTTGATCCAGAATCTAAAGTAGCATGTGAAACATTGGTTACTACCGGTCAAGTAGTTTTGGCAGGAGAGATCAAGACAAACACCTATTTAGATGTTCAGTCAATCGCACGTGAAACGATCAAAAAGATAGGTTATACGAAGTCAGAATACATGTTCGATGCTAGCTCTTGTGGCATTTTGTCAGCTTTGCATGAGCAGTCTTCCGATATTAATCAAGGAGTTGAGCGTAAGAATCCTGAGGATCAAGGTGCCGGTGACCAAGGAATGATGTTCGGATATGCGACAAGAGAGACGGATAATTACATGCCGTTAGCCTTGGATCTTGCGCACAAGATTTTACAGGAATTGTCTTACATTAGAAATAATGAGCCGGATATTATTGGTTATTTGCGTCCTGATGCTAAATCTCAGGTGACAATCGAATATTCAGATGACAATGTTCCACAACGCATCGATACGATAGTGGTTTCAACCCAACACGATGATTTCGATCAGGAATCAGTTATGTTGGCAAAGATCAAGTCTGATATCATCAATATTGTTATTCCTCGAGTTAAGGCGAAATTGAAGCCAGAATTACAAGCGTTGTTTACAGATAACATCGAGTACCATATCAATCCGACAGGTAAATTTGTGATCGGAGGACCACATGGAGATACTGGTTTAACGGGAAGAAAGATCATCGTTGATACGTACGGTGGAAAAGGAGCTCACGGAGGTGGTGCTTTCTCAGGAAAAGATCCATCTAAAGTTGACCGTTCCGCAGCATACGCAACACGTCATATCGCCAAAAATATGGTTGCCGCAGGTTTGTGTGATGAGGTACTGGTGCAAGTTTCTTACGCCATCGGTGTTGCCAAGCCATGTGGATTGTTCGTTAATACTTACGGAACTTCAAAAGTTAATATGACTGATGGAGAGATCGCTAAGAAAATTGAAGAGATCTTCGATATGCGCCCTTATTTCATCGAACAACGTTTGAAATTAAGAAATCCAATGTACGCTGAAACTGCTGCATACGGGCACATGGGTCGTAAAAATGAGGTAGTTACCAAAACATTCAAATCTCCAGACGGAACAGTTATCACTCGTGAAGTTGAATTGTTCACATGGGAAAAATTGGATTACGTAGACAAGATCAAGCAAGCTTTTTCTTTGTAATTAAAGTAGAAAATTAAAAAAATCCGCTCCTAAATGGGAGCGGATTTTTTTTTTGTTACTTTTTACAGAATGAAGATTTTGATTATAACAACCTCAAAATCTTACAATATGAAAAAGCAACTTATCCCCTTTTTGTGTTCTATTTTAGTAGTTCAACAAGTTGTTGGAATTGAACGTTCTGCCGAACAGGTTCTGAATAGTAGAGAGAACAAAAATTTACGTTATGTTTTCAAGAAAGATTCATCAAAATCCATTATTTATGAAATGAAATTTGGAGATTGTAAGGGC
>JBFHIN010000251.1:0-3663 GCA_041596415.1 Crocinitomicaceae bacterium
CACATTATTTATCTCACCGCCCACTTTACAGTGTGGTCCCAGTGTTGAAGCACCATACACTTTCGCCCCCAACTTCAATGCTGCATGCGCTCCCAAGGCTAAACCTCCACGGATCATAGCACCTTCCATGATCTCTGCATGTTCACCGACATACAGAGGTCCATCCAATACATTAATTACGGCTGCCTCCACACGAGCTCCTTTTTCCAGAAAAATATGTTTTGGATCACCAATCACAGTATTTGTCGCCGATAATGGCTCTGAAACCCTTCCTTTTGTGGCTAGTTCAAAATCACGTTTTAGGATTAGATCATTTTTAGAGAACATATGCCAGCGTTCTGACAGCATTAGAATTTCAAAATGATAATGGCGTATCTCCGTTCCTTTTTCTCCTTTGGTTGCGATCCAGTTATTATTCCAATACAAACTCGCATTATTTGGCAAATCAAGGATCTCTTTTACCAGTTCTACTCCCGGAATAACACATGCATTCACCGTAATATCTGCATAATCTATATCTGCAAATTTTTCCTGTAGATAGGATTCCGTTTTATAAAATATCTGCGCTTGTGGCACAAGTCTTTGCCAGCGTTCAGTATTCGTAAAGATCCCTGTTCTGAGATCAGCTATTGGGCGGGTTAGTGTTAAAGGTGCAAACCTTAAAAATTGACCGTTATCACTCAAACATATTTTCATACCATTTCAAATTGGGCACGTTTGGAAATGAGCCATAAACCAACGAAAGTCAATGCCCCATTGAGTATCAACAACTCAAAACCAAACTGATAACCATTAAACAGATTCACTGAATATTTATCCAGTACAAAACACAGTACCGGTATCAAGATACAAATTACGGGCACTAATACTTCTTTCAACATTCTTTTTGTCAAGATCCCAAAAAAGAATAAGCCCAACAAAGGTCCATAAGTATAGGATGCCACACGTAAAATCAAACTGATCAGTGAATCGGCTTTGAAGGCATAAACAAAAAGGATGATAACTAAAAACAATAAGCTAAAACTCACATGCGTGATCAATTTCAGTCGTTGCTTTTCCTTTTCATTGGTTCGCTTATTGAAATTTAAAAAATCGATGCAAAACCCTGTCGTTAAAGCCGCCAAAGCGGAATCAGAACTAGCATAGGACGAAGCCGTTATACCGAGCAAGAAAAATATTCCGGCCACTGTTCCGAATTCGTTGAATGCCAACGTTGGAAAAACGCGATCTGCCATGATCTTTCCTTCTGCATTTACTGGAAGATCCACTCCTTTGGTTTGTGCATATAAATACATGGCACCCCCTAAAACCAAAAATAAAAAGTTGACAAATACGAGAATTGTTGTGAATGAATACATGTTCTTTTGAGCGTCTTTTAAGTTCTTACACGTCAGATTTTTTTGCATCAAGTCCTGATCCAATCCGGTCATAGCTATCGCTAAAAACATTCCTCCGAAAAACTGCTTGGGAAAGAAATTCTTGGCATTGTAATCGTCAAAAAAGAAGATCTTACCAAGACTGAAATTGTCGTTTGAGAGTTTTGACACCTCATCGTAAAGTGAGAAAAAAGAGATATTTAGCCGATCAGCAATGATAACGGCACAAATAACAACTGCGCTCACCAAAAAGAATGTTTGGAACGTGTCGGTATAGACAATGGTTTTGATCCCACCTTTAATGGTATATACCCAGATCAGCGCAACGGTAACAATCGCCGTCACCCAGTAAGGCACACCAAGCGGACCAAATAAGAAAAGTTGTAGCACAAGCGTAGCCAGATATAAACGCATCGCCGAACCCAATGTGCGTGACAAAATAAAGAAGGCCGCACCGGTTTTATAACTCACCTTTCCAAAGCGGGCATTAAGATACTCGTAGATCGAGATCAAATTCATCTTATAGTACAAAGGCATCAGCACCTTGGCAATCACAAGATAACCCAACACATAACCCAGCACAACTTGGAAATAAGCCATTCCTTCGTTAATAACCGCACCGGGAACAGAAATAAACGTAACTCCGGATAAAGATGCGCCAATCATACCAAACGCTACTAGGTACCAAGGACTCTGTTTATTTCCTGTGAAAAAAGTGGTCGAATCAGCATTGCGTGATGTCAAGTATGAGATCAGCATCAACGCCCCAAAATAAACTACGAGAACTGTAATTATTAGCCAGGTATCCATAAATTAAATTATGCCTTGAAATTAATCAATTCATTTAGAATGATAAGAAAAAGCTTTCGTAAGCGTTACTTTTTTGTACGCTGGAATTTTATATTTGTAGAAAAAAACAAATCATGGATATCCTATTTCAACTTGCGCTCATTATTATTCCTGCCGGAGCAGTATTACTTACAACTATTTATTTTTTACGCAGAGAAAAGGATAACCAACTTCAGCTTATGAAGTTAGAACTGAAAAAAGAACGACAAAAATATTTTCTACCCAATCGTGTCGAAGCCTATCAGCGAGCCGTATTGCTTATGGAAAGAATTAGCCCGAATAGTTTGGTCATGCGCTTGCACAACCCAGGTTTACCTGCAAAAGCGCTACAAGCTGAATTTTTAAAAGCAATTCGCGATGAATACGATCATAATGTGGCACAGCAATTATTCATTTCTCCACAAGCTTGGCAGATGATAAAGAATTCGAAGGAAGAAACGATTAAGATCATAAATATCGCAGGAAATCAGATGTCAGCAACATCGACTGGCCTTGATCTAAGTGCTAAAATATTTGAAATTGTGGCTGAAATAGGACAGTTACCAACAGAAATTACGGTTGAATACTTGAAGAAAGAAATACAAGAATTGTTCTAATTTAGACCAGTAAAATACTGATATCGCCGATCTCAATTTTGTCACCGGCCACCAGTTTGGCTCTTTTACGTAGTTCCACTTCACCATTGCGCAACACCTCGCCATCTTCAACGATGAATTTCGCATGTCCTCCGGTTTCAGCAATTCCCAACGCTTTCAGTAGTTGAATTAATTCGATGTGTGAACCTTCGATTTTAAATGTTTTAGTCATTTCTTTTTTTCGATATAAAATAATGATATAATTGATCGGCAGCCTGAAATGCTCCGGTTTGACCGTCGTGAACTTTGCCTTTATAGTCTTTTAATAAAGCAAGCATCTTTTCATCGGTAAAGAAATCTGCCAGGATCTTATCTTTCAAAGTTTCTTCTAGCCAAAACATATCCTGACGTTTACGCTGCTCTTCCCACCAACCATTGTTCTTGGTTAGCAGCTCAAAAGATTTAACTGCCGCCCAGATTTCTTCGAGATTCTTTTTCTCAAACGCACTGCACACGTCTGTTTTCGCCACCCAACCACTGGGTTTAGGCGGAAATAAGTGCATTGCGTTCGCATACTGTCTTGCAGCCAGCTTAGCTCTTTTCTCGTTTTCCCCATCTGCTTTGGTGATAACTAGCAGATCAGCCATTTCCATGATTCCACGTTTAATACCCTGAAGCTCATCACCTGCTCCGGAAAGCATTAACAACAAGAAAAAATCTACCATGTGATGCACCATCGTTTCAGACTGCCCTACTCCAACGGTTTCCACCAACACGAGGTCAAATCCACAGGCTTCACATAAAAATATGCTCTCTCTGGTTTTTCTAGCAACTCCACCTAGTGAATTTCCAGATGCTGAGGG
>JBFHIN010000252.1:0-3641 GCA_041596415.1 Crocinitomicaceae bacterium
AAATTGATTGTTGAGATAAAAGTAGTTGATCACTTAAATAGAGATTCGGAGAATCTAATTACAATCAAGGGGTATGTATATCCAGCATTGTATGCACGATGGTGGTTTTACACGTTGATATTTCTAGTAGCAATAGTGATTTCATATTTCGTTTTTCAACAACGAATGAAAATGTTGAAGAAAAGGCAAGAAAAGGAAATAGAACGTCTAATATTGGAAAATTCTTTACGAGAGGCTCAGCAATCAGCGCTAACCGCACAAATGAACCCGCACTTTGTTTTCAATGTCCTAAATTCAATCAAAGGTTTCATTTATTCAGGTGATAAATTAAATGCATCAAACTATTTAAGTGATTTTTCTGATTTAGTACGGAAGGTGTTGTTCAATAGTTCAGTCTCTAGAATTTCACTTAGAGAAGAACTTGAAGTATTGAAAATCTATATTGAATTGGAAAAAATGCTGCTTGAAGGAGATTTTAATTATAACATACACACTGACGATAGATTAGATATCGATACAATTTATATTCCACCTCTGTTGATTCAGCCTTACATTGAAAATGCTTTTAAACATGGTCTTCGACACCGTTCGGGTGAGTTGTTCCTCGAGCTTGAATGTCTCCTTTCGGAAGACGAACGGAATTTGATCGTGAAAATTAAGGATAATGGAATTGGAAGAGAGGCGGCAGCTAATCTTGCCAATGCGGATCGACTAAAAAATCTTTCTTTTTCTTCACAAGCTGGCAAACAACGAATCGAACTCTTAAATTACAAGGATCCAAATAAAGTTGGGCTCGAAATTATTGATAATTTTAATGAAGAAGGAAATCCTTCAGGAACAACAGTGATCTTAACTATTTCTTTGAATAATGGAGCATAGAGAGATAAAATTTCTTTTGATTGATGATTCCTTGCAGGCAAGAAACTTGCTGAAGTTCATGCTTCAAGAATATGCTCCTGATTTTATTTTCTCAGGAGAAGCTGATAACGGTGTTTCAGGGCTGTCACTAATACAGAAGGTTAATCCTGATGTAGTATTTTTAGATATTGAGATGCCCGGAAAATCTGGAATTCAATTAGTAGAAGAGCTTTTACGTATGGGAATTAAATGCAATGTGATTTTCACAACTGCCTATAATAAATACGCCATCACAGCCTTTCGTTTATCAGCGATCGATTATCTCTTAAAGCCCATTAAAGAAAAAGAACTGCTAGAATCGATAGAAAGAATTCGAGAACGTTTAGGGTCGGAACATACGACCAATTATTTAAAAACATTAGTCAGTAATATAAGTGAGCAAAGACCTACCAAAGTAAGCATTCCAACGCTAAATGGTTATGATGTAATTGATCTGGAGAATATTATTTACATCAAAGCAGAGGGTGCGTACTCACAAGTGTTTTTTGATGATGGAACCTCGAAATTGTATTCAAAAAACTTAAAATACTTTGAGGGTATATTGACTGATTTGGAGGAATACTGTCGAATACACAGATCTACGATAGTTCATATTGGTAAAATCGTTACATACAACGTAGGTTCAAATGCTTGGATCGAAGTAAATTACAGTGTAAAATTAGAAATTGCCAGAGAGAGAAAAACACAATTTTTAGAGCAGTTTTCGAAATTCAAACAAACTTCGTAGGTAGAATTGTCTATTTACTATGATTACAATGGGCTTCGATTAACAATAATATCTCGGAATTTCCTATCATGTTTTTAATAATTAACATGTTTTTATTACAACTCATAAACTGAACCTTACCGTTTACAAACTGATTACCTCATTTGCATAATATCAAGTTAATTTCGATTAACTAATTAAAAATCAAATGTAAATGAAAAAGAATTCCTTATTAATCTTATTATTATTGCTCGGTTACTCAGCTGTAGCACAATTTCAAATCGATAGTTTATATGGATCGAACGGAGTGAAAATTCTGTCCTATGGTCAAAATTCTGGAGGTGAAATTGGTGGAGGTGTGGTAAAAATGAAACACAGAGTCGAAGGACAAGACACTTTTGTCTACGCCTTAAGTGAATATGTTGTTTTTATTCCATTTGGTCCGCCTCAAAATAATTTTGAGAATCACGTTTCTTTACAAAAGTACACTTTAGACGGGACAATTGTTGCAGATGTATTCTATTCTGGTGGTTTTGATATGATGATGAACTATCCAGTATCGTATAAAGCAGGAGGTTTTGATTTTATGCCAAACGATTCTATTGTTTTGTCTATTGCCAAGGGTGATGAAATTGAATTCAGGGTTTTTGACAAAAACCTAAGTCAAGATATTGATTTTGGGTCTGGTGGAGTGGCTTCTTTTAGTGTAAATAATGCCAAAATACCTGGTCTTACCTACCATAGTTCAGGCATATATTTTTCTGGGTATGAATTCGGTGGTATGTCATTTCTTTTGGGAAGAATGACACGTCAAGGTCAGCTAGATACCAGTTTTGACGGTGATGGTAAACTAACAGGTGTTATACATGGTGCAGGTCAACAGACTAATATGTTGAACGATGTTAAGGTTCAAAATGACGGAAAGATCATTTGCACTGGCTATACAGTTTTCAATGCAGACAATGATTATCAAATGTGGATCATGCGTGTTAATTCTAATGGTTTTATGGATAACACCTTTGGTACTAATGGTCATTTATATCCAGATCCGTATCCAGGTACTGGAACTGAAGAGGTGGCCAACAGATTGTCTTTGTTAAGTAGTGGTAAATATCTTATAAGTGGATATGCATTGACGGGTTCTGGATATGTGCAAACCGCAGCTCGTATTAATGATGACGGAACGCAAGATAATTCATTTGGAAATGGTGGTTGGGCAAGTACAAATTCAATCAACGGGAAGGCCCTAGATTGTATTTTAATGTCTGATGAAAGCTTTGTGTTTATTGGTTCAACATACGATATGGGAGCTTCAAAAGTCTTAAATTCTAAATTCACTTCAGATGGCTTAGTTTCTTCCGATTTCTATTATGACAATGCTGAATTGCATTCAGGTATGGGTTCTACAAATATCTACGCTAATGCTGCAACCTTATTATCCGATTCAAGTTTATATTTTGGTGGAAATTATTTACAAAGTGGAAGTTTTGGTGAGGTTGGATATTTAGCTAAAATGAAAAAGAAATCTGTCCAAGCAACAAATAATTTGAATTATCTGAGTGAAAGAGTAATTGAAGTTTTTCCAAATCCTACTCAAGATAATGTGAGTATTTCATTTCATGAGAAAATAAATGGAGGTGTTTTACTATTAAGTAATTCGTCTGGAAAAATTATTCAAGCATTAAATGTAACTGAAAATTCACTTCTTCATCTCGATTTACCTCAGGAGTCTGGTATTTATTTTATAAAAATAATCACTGAGGATCAGTCAAATATGATCAAAGTGATCAAACATTAAGTAAGCGTTTTAAATTTTTATATCAACAAAAAGGCCCATGTGATTATGGGCCTTTCTTATTCTTCAAATTCAATGTGCAACGGAAGCCTTACCATTGATCGTACTACTTTACCTTTGTACTGACCCGGTGTCCATTTTGGACAATCTTTAAATAGATCCTGAAAATGTGTCATTTCAGCCGTGCATTTACTTTTAGAACGCAAATCACTGATACTACCA
>JBFHIN010000253.1:0-3637 GCA_041596415.1 Crocinitomicaceae bacterium
ATCCCAAAAAGATCAGCGGAGAATTAACACTCAGAAAATGGCAGATCGGGGACAGAATCAAACTTGTTGGGATGAAGGGTTCAAAATTGATTTCTGATGTGCTGACGGATGCAAAAGTATCCAGTAGTGAACGAGCAGATAAATTGGTGCTGACAGATGATAAAAACATTCATTGGTGCGTGGGACATGCCATAGGCAGAATAGCCCTGGCAGATCCTTATTCTGACAAATGGCGCATTCGAGTTGTTGAAAAAGAAACGAATTAAAGAGTATGGAGAATTTTCCGCCAAAATTTGAAGAACGTGTAAAAAATGACCCTTTTTTAGGGAAGGAACTTTTAGAAGCACTCAATACCGTGTCTCCAATTTCGGTGCGTATCAATGCATTGAAAAAACATCCGCAGTGGCCCAATGCTGAGCAAGTAACTTGGTGTCCAACTGCTTATTATTTACACGAGCGACCTTTGTTTACCCTAGATCCGCTTTTTCATGCCGGAACATATTACCCACAAGAAGCCGGTTCTATGATCTTGGATTTTGTGATCAGACAGCTTGATCTGGACCAAGAAGTGAATGTACTGGACCTTTGTGCAGCACCGGGAGGAAAAAGTACATTGTTGGCAAGTTTCATGAACAACAAAGGACTCTTGGTGAGTAATGAAGTGATCCAGCAACGTGCAAGAATATTACGCGAAAACATGAACAAATGGGGAACGTCCAATGTGGTGGTTACCAACAATGATCCAAAGGATTTTTCGCGTTTGCCCTCATTCTTTGGTCTGATCGTGATCGATGCACCTTGTTCGGGAGAAGGAATGTTCCGAAAAAATCCTACTACACGCGAGGAATGGTCGGAAGAAAACGTGCTCTTGTGTGCGTCCCGACAAAAAAGAATCCTCATGGACACCTGGGATTCACTCAAACCCGGTGGTTTCCTTTTCTATTCTACTTGCACCTTCAATGAAATGGAAAATGAAAATAATGTTTCGTGGCTGATGGAACAAACCGATGCTTCGTTGGTAAAACTGCAACTTCCCAATGAACTTCCGAAAGGAAGAAACGATATCGGAAACTATTTTATTCCGGGTAAAGTTCAGGCCGAGGGTTTTTATTTCGCCGTTTTACAAAAACTGTCGGGTGCCGACCAAAAGATCAAATATCAACGAAACACCATTTTCAAAAAGCAAAAAGATCTGTTGGATCTGGAAAAGTACGCCAATATTGAAGGACATGAACTAATCAATTGGAATGAGCGTTTATTGGCATTGCCTTCATCCAACATGGATGAAATGTTGCATGTTCAAACAAAACTAACCTTATTGAAAATGGGCACCACGATCGGCGAGATCGGGCGTAAAGGTATCATTCCCTCTGAAGAATTGGCGTTAAGCACGAATTTGCTCATGGCTGAAAATGTAATCGATCTTAAACACGAGCAAGCGCTTCAATACCTACACGGTGATACTTTTTCGTTGGACGGTAATTTAGGATTTAATCTGATGACCTTCGACTCCGTTCCTTTGGGTTGGATAAAAAACGTCGGCAATCGATTTAATAATCTGTACCCCAAGGAATGGAGAATACGCATGAATATTTCTTAGAAATTACCCAGTTTTTCGCGCTTAAATAACTTACGATACGTGTCATAAATAAAGCCTAGACGTTTTTCGTCGTTCGGGTAATCCGTATAATATTTTCCCGGTAAAGCAATGATTCTAGACAACTCGTCAAGTGGAATACCCAGTTTTTTAGCGATGTATTTTTTTTCCTCCTGTACTTTTTCCTCTTTGTAAGGAAGTTTCTTTAATTCCTCCAGTGCTTCTTCGCGTGTCATGGTTCCCGAACAGATCTGTGACGAAAAAGTAGCTCTTCGGTAGTCGATTCCAAATTTTACAAATAAGTAATACGATTGAAGAAAACCGGTATAAACAGATTCATAATGCTTACCACCGTAGTATTTCCAGTCCAGTTCGGATTTAAGCACCTCCATGGCTTTTTCCTTGTCGTACGGAACATAATTCAAGAAATAAATGATCTTAATCCTACGAACTAATTTGTAATATATTTCAGTAGTGAAACCAAAAAATGGAAATGACTTTAATTTCCGGGTGCCGAATTTTTTCTGAATATAATTGAAATATGTACCATCCTTGGCGTTGTAGTGCCAGTGTTTGGGTAGAATTCCTTCTGTAGCAAAGTTACCTCCGCTCAGTATGTATTTTACGCCGTATTTAGCGGCAATTTTATGCGTAGCGCCTAGAATGGCAATGTCAGTTGGTGTATCCGCTTCGGGAACGGAAGCTTTTAAAAATGCCAGTTGAAGATCCTTGAACTCGTCCCAGTTAAGTACATAACTTTCGTAATCGATCTCAAGTTTACGTGCTATATTTTTAATGTTTTGTACCGCTTCCTCCGAGTTCCAGCCGTTATCCATGTGAACACCTAAAATGCGCAAACCTTTTTGTTTCGCTAAAAAGGCAGTGTAAGAACTATCGATTCCACCACTCAAACCGACAATAACATCGTAAGGTTTGTTTTTCCCCGCTGCTTTAATTTCGGCAATGAGTTGATCTAAGGCCCGATCGGTTTGCTCGCCTAAATACTTGTGCATGGATCTTTTTTCAATGAACTCCTTACACAAATTACAAACACCCGCATTATCAAATTGAATAATGGGATCGCTGGTATCCATGACACACCGAGAGCAAATGTTATAGTCGATCTGACTCATTTAACAAATGTAGAATAAAATTTCACAAAACAAATCTTTATTCACAAAAGAATTTCTTTCGTGAATTTGGTGCAAAAGATACGCATAATGGCTGAGGATTAGCGAGTTCGGTTTGGAAAATCTATCGAATGTTGGTCGGGGTAATTAATCAAAACGCCTTTTTTAGAACCCTGATATACGAACATACTTCCGGCAGCAAGTCCGTTGGCAAAACCTTGCTGATAGGCCTGAATTAGATCGGCTTCATTTTTTGCTCCACCGAGTGCCACTACAGGAATAGTGACATTTTCTGAAATTTGACGAATAAGTTCCAGGTCATACCCTTCCATTGTTCCGTCTTTTTCGATCGACTGAACTACGATCTCACCTGCGCCTAGTTCCTGCATTCTGATAGCAAATTGAACAGGATCTTGATTTGTAGACTTTGTTCCGCCATGAATCCAGGTCGATGATTTTCCGAATAGTTTCTTTTTTACATCAATGCAGACGCAAATAGTTGATGAACCAAAGGCTTGAGATGCTTGTTGAATGAAAGTTGGATTCTCAAATGCGGCACTGTTGATCACAACGCGTTCCGCTCCTGCTTTAATGATCTTTTCAATATCTTCGATTGTACGTATTCCCCCTCCAACGGAAAAAGGCATATTGGCCTCCTCACCAATCTCTTGTACGAGCTCCAGATCGATCAATTTACCCGCCTTACTTGCTTCAATATCCAAAAAGATCAACTCATCCGCCTTCAGATCATTGAAGATCTTGACTGCATTCATAGGATCGCCGATATAATTGTAGTTTTTAAAACGCACACTTTTCACCAAAGCACCGTTTTTCAATAAAAGAACTGGTATGATACGAGGACGAAACATGTTATAGGGATATAAAATTAGACAACAATTTTCGACCTACA